>DAOUUR010000444.1 GCA_030668045.1 bacterium | reverse complement strand
CGGAGATGGCTCTACAGCAGGTTCTGGTGGTACGATCCAGCGTAAGGCTGGAAGTGATGGTAGCGAGAATGGTGTCGGAATCTGGTTGAACCAGACGCAGGACGTCTCGCTATCCTTCATGCAGCTTAATGACTTCGAAAACTCTGCTATCCGCGGCACCGATATTACCAACTTCGCCTTAGACAACAGCACCATAAATGGCTCAAATGGTAACTCTGCCGCGTCCGATGAGGGAAGCGTTAGCTTTGAAAATCTATTCGGCAGTGCCAACTTCACAAACAGCAATATCAGCGGTGGACTCGAGAACAATATTGTGGTCATCAATGACACTGGCACGCTAAATCCGATGTTTGTGACTGGCATGAACATCGGAGCCAATGATACCAGTTTGGGCAACGACGGCGTCTTGGTCGAGGCACAGGGTAGCGCTACGGTGAACATTACCGTGGAAGATTCTATCTTTACAAGCGCCCGTGGCGATCTCTTCCAGGCCAATGGACTGGGTACCTCGACGATGGACGTGGTCTTCACCAACAACACGCTCAGCAATAACCATCCCAACATTGTTTCCGGTGGTGGTGGCGCCACCTTCTCAGGTGGCAGCGCATCCTCGAATATCAACTATACTTATGAGATCTCGGGTAACACGTTCCGTGATGCAGTGGGCAATGCGATTACGGTCAACTTCGTCGCCGGCAGCGGCACCGTAAACGGCACGATCCAGAACAACGACATCGGAGCGTCAGGAGTTGTTGGCTCGGGCTCGTTACAGGGATCGGGCATCTCGGTTGGCGCTGCCGAGAACGTATCTCACACAGTCCTGATTGACAGTAATACCGTGATCGAGGTCAAGGGCTGGAGCGGAATCGACGTCGTTGCCAACGTAGACGTCAGTTGCAACTTCACGATCTTAAATAACAGCGTTACGCTGTCTGATGACGACCCGGGTAACTTTGCTTTTTCCGCCTTGTATACCATGGTCGGCGGTACTGTAACAGATACCGGGACCGCTAACTTCGATATTGGGGGCAACGTGTTTAACGCCAGTGGCGCGCCTTCGGCCTATAACGCGGTGTATATGGATCAGGTCAGCACTTCGGCAAACTACAATCTTCCATACTATACGGGATCAGCTAATGGGGAGTATACAGGGGGTACAGCCAGCGCGGACATCCACACCTATCTGACAGGTCGAGGCAACACGATGACAAACGGTCCGTTCCCGAGCTTCCCGGGTGGTGTCGATGCTGGCATCGTTTCCGGTGTAACCGGAACTCCATAGCCTGAATAAATAAATAATAAAGAGGCTAGCCGAATTGAATGTCTGTAAAGAGGAACTGGTCTAGCAAAGGAGGCAGCTATGTCGGAACCATTTCTAGCCGAAATTCGCATCGTGGGCTTTAACTTTGCCCCGCGGGGGTGGGCTTTCTGCGACGGGCAGATACTGCCTATCAACCAAAACCAGTCTCTCTACTCTTTGCTGGGCACTACCTATGGTGGTGATGGGCGTACCACCTTTGCCCTACCAGACTTGCGCGGCCGGACACCGATACATGTGGGTTCCAGCAATGGCTCCGGTCATTCGCTGGGGCAAAAGGGGGGTGAAGAGGCTCACACGCTTGCCGTCAATGAGATGCCCGGCCATGATCATGCCCTGCATGCAACAAACGACAACGGTGATACCCCAATTCCTACAGGAAACCTGCTTGGTGCCTACGCCAACGGCTACCGTAATGGGACAGACCTAACGGATATGGTCAACGGTACCGCCACCAACGTCGGCGGTGGGCAGAATCATGAAAACATGCAACCTTATCTGGCGCTGAATTTCTGTATCGCTCTGCAAGGGCTTTTCCCCTCGCGGAACTAAGGAGGGCAAGATGTCTGAACCATTTGTTGGTGAAATCAGGATGTTTGCCGGCAATTTCGCCCCGCGCGGTTGGGCGTACTGTGACGGGCAATTGCTGGCTGTTTCACAAAACGATGCGTTATTCTCTCTGCTCGGCACCATCTATGGCGGTGACGGACGCACTACTTTTGGCCTACCCGATATGCGGGGGCGTACCCCCATTCACGCTGGCACCGGACCGGGTCTGTCGCCGCGCAATTTGGGAGCAGAAGGCGGGTCGGAAAAGAACACCCTTACGGTTAACCAGTTGCCATCTCATACCCATGCTATCAAGGCTTCCAGCGCTGCCGGCACCCAGAATAACCCCGGCGGCGAGTTCCTGGGAGCTTCACCCAATGTGCGGCTCTTCCGTTCCGGTACGCCAAATAGCGCTTTAAATGCTACGTCCATCTCTAACGTCGGGGGCAGCCAGTCGCACAGTAATGTGATGCCATTTCTATGCATACATTTTATCATCGCCCTGTTTGGGATCTATCCGTCGCGGCACTAAGGAGGTCACCATGTCTGAACCTTTTATCGCTGAGATCAGAATCTTCGCCGGGAATTTCGCGCCCCGTGGCTGGGCTTTTTGCAATGGGCCGTTGCTTCCAATCGCACAAAACACAGCCCTTTTCTCTTTGATTGGCACAACCTATGGTGGTGACGGACGCACTACAACGGCCTTGCCTAACCTTCAAGGACGCGCACCAATGCATCCGGGCCGTGGACCCGGCTTGACAAGCCGCAGTCTGGGCGAGAAAGGCGGGGCGGAAACGATTACCCTAGCCGAGGGCCAGAT
>DAOUUR010000571.1 GCA_030668045.1 bacterium | reverse complement strand
TTGACAACCAACTCCTGCGTTTGCTTAGTCAGTTCAACCTGAAGGAGAATATAGCTGGGCAGGAATTTCTTGGTCGAGGTTGACCGTTTGCCCTGCTTCATCTCCGTTACCTCTTCGGTCGGCACTAACACCTCACCAAACTGTTCCTGAAGACCGGCATTTTCAATCGCCGACTCCAAATATCGCTTGGCCTTTTGCTCGTGTCCCGAATAGGTATGGACAGCGTACCATCGTTGTGCCATAGTCGAATCAGCCTCCAAGACCGCCACCAAAGATCGCTTTGATAAAGAGCGACAGGATGCGGTCAACGATCCCGACAAATATCGCTATAATCAGCGATACTATGACCGTGACGATTGTCGAACCAACCAATTCATCTTTGGTCGGCCAGGTCACCTTTCTCAACTCGGCGACAACTTCCTTGAGGAATTTCTGAAACTTTCTCAAGTGTTTCTCGTTTCTCTATAAATTTTCAGGCCAGGAGGGACTTGAACCCCCAGCATCCGGTTTTGGAGACCGGCGCTCTACCAATTGGAGCTACTGGCCTAACCAAACATTTCTACCTGGTTTCCTTGTGCAATGTGTGCTTGTCGCAAAACCGACAGTACTTGCGGTACTCGACCCGTTCGGGATGCTCCCGCTTATTCTTGGTCATATTATAGTTGCGGCGTTTGCAATCACCACAGGCCAATATTATCTTGTCTCTCGGCATGCTATTTCACCTGCACCTTCTTTAATCAAACATCCAGTACTTCGGCAATGACACCAGCGCCAACCGTCCGGCCACCCTCGCGGATTGCAAAACGAAGCTCTTTCTCCATCGCGATTGGAGTGATCAACTCTACTTCCATCGCAACGTTATCACCAGGCATCACCATCTCAACACCCTGGGGCAGATCAGCCACTCCCGTCACGTCGGTCGTCCGAAAATAAAACTGCGGACGATAACCCGTGAAAAACGGCGTGTGACGACCACCCTCTTCTTTGGTCAATATATAAACCTCGGCCTTGAACTTACAATGAGGCGTGATCGATCCGCTTTTCGCCAGAACCATCCCACGCTCGATCTCATCTTTGTCAATACCGCGGAGTAACAATCCTACGTTGTCACCGGCTTCGGCATAATCCAGAAGCTTACGGAACATCTCAACACCTGTTACAACCGTCTTGCGAGTGTCGCGTATTCCAACGATCTCTACTTCGTCACCCTTGTTAATCATACCACGCTCGACACGACCGGTACCTACCGTACCACGACCTGTGATCGAAAATACATCCTCAATCGGCATCAGGAAAGGCTTGTCGGTCTCACGCTTCGGCTCCGGAATGTAATCATCTATCGCATCCAGAAGCTCATAGATCGACTTGAAAGCAGGATCGTTCGGATCAAAATCGTCCGCCACACCCTTCGTCATCGCCTGCAAAGCAGATCCGCGGATGATCGGTATCTCTTCGCCAGGGAACTGATAGGCGCTAAGCAAATCCCGAATCTCAAGCTCAACCAAATCCAATAACTCCGGATCATCTACCTGATCAACTTTGTTCATATACACTACGATAAACGGAACACCTACCTGACGGGCCAAAAGAATATGCTCACGCGTCTGAGGCATCGGACCATCGGAGGCCGACACTACTAACACCGCACCGTCCATCTGCGCCGCTCCCGTGATCATGTTCTTGACATAGTCGGCGTGACCGGGACAATCAACATGCGCGTAGTGACGCTTCTCTGTTTCGTACTCGACGTGCGCCGTGGCAATCGTGATTCCACGCTCACGTTCTTCCGGAGCATTGTCGATTGAATCAAACGAACGTACTTCCGTGCCCGTCTTGCGCGACAATACCATTGTCATCGCCGCCGTCAACGTCGTCTTACCGTGATCAACGTGACCAATCGTGCCGACATTTACATGCGGCTT
>DAOUUR010000380.1 GCA_030668045.1 bacterium | reverse complement strand
TATCGTCAAGGTTCGCGAGACGACTTTTGAGCAAATCTCTGAAGCTTACATGGAATGGGCTTGGGCGAACAAACAATCTGCTGATCGAGACAAACGGAGTATCCAGACTTTGGCCAGATGGTTTGGGGGAAGGCAGATTACGGCTATCACGCCATTGGCAATCGAGAAGTATAAGCGACAACGGAACAAGGAAGTTTGCGGCTCCACATGTAACCGCGAACTGGCGTGTCTGAAACATATGTTCAACAAGGCTATCTTTTGGGACATGGCCGACATCAATCCTGTTAAGAAAGTACGAATGTTCAAAGAACCGCCGGGTAGGATTAGATACCTGAGTCACGATGAAATCACCAGATTATTGGACGCGGCCACGTCTCACCTTAAACCGATCATAAAGATTGCTCTTTTGACCGGAATGAGGAAAAGCGAGATTCTGAGGCTGACTTGGAAAGACCTCGACTTTGAACAGCAGATCATCCATGTCCGGAACTCGAAGAATGGCGAAGCCCGGCAGATCGCAATGTCCAATGAAGTAGAAGACATACTCTGTGAATTACCACAGGTGCATAAACAGGTGTTTACCCGTGCCGATAGCAATCCTGTGATGAATATCCAAACCTGTTTTGAACGAGCGGTGCGACTTGCTCAAATAGAAGACTTTTCTTTTCACGATTTGCGACATACATTCGCTTCGTACATGATGATGAACGGTGCGGAACTTCTTACGGTGAGTAGAATCCTGGGACACAAGACCATAAACATGACTCTGAGGTATGCACACCTCAGTTCATCGTACCAAAGAGAGGCGATGAACAAGCTTCATATCCTAAATGGTCACAAAATGGTCACAAGGCCTGTCTTAAAGGTTGCGCAACGACGGTTAAGTCGTTATCCTGCAACCGTTGCCGGAGTGGTGGAATTGGTAGACACCAGGGACTTAAAATCCCTTGCTCCGTAAGGGGCGTGCCGGTTCAAATCCGGCCTCCGGCACCAACACCAGCAAGCTGGTCTTAGGTCCTGTGGAACCTCGGCTTATTCTCAGTCAACGTTACGAATTAAGCAAAACAGGCTTGCCTGCTTAGCTAGCCAGCAAGCTGGTCTTAGGTTCTGTGGAAACTCGGTCCATTCCCAGACAATGTCACGCATCTACTAAAACACGCTTTGCGTGTGTTAGCTAGCCAGCAAGCTGGTTTTGCTTTGATTGGGGCAGTTGCTCTGTTTGAGACAGGGCCACGATCTATCTAATACACGCTTTGCGTGTTAGTGGCCGAAGCCGTGGATGATACTGCCGAGAAAATAGACGCCCCCGGTATCACCGAAGTCGCCGCGGGTTGGATCACCGAAGGGGAAGTAGTCGTAACAGACTCGTCCCCCAAGTGACCATTGTGGTCCCAGCCTCATATCGACACCCAATTCGATCATGGTTAAGATCGACAACTGCGTCTGGCGCACAGCCAAATAGCCAATGACCTCGTGGGAGCCCTCGTATGTTCTCGGCAAGGTTACGGAAATTGCCCGGCGGCTCATCCCGACGCCGATACTTGCGAAGACGCGATCACCCCGCTTGCGATGCATATCGTATGAGATCATCGGCGTTAGACTGATGCTCAAAAGGCTCGGGGCTCCATCGCTCCTGCGGAGTTTAGTCACTCCACCTCTGATGCCGTAACCGAGTCTGTTGGCGGCAAGACGCTGGTAGCGGATTCCGAAAGTCATTGAGTTTCCGTAAAGCTCCCGGAACATCAATCGACCTCCGGTGAAGTAACCGGCCTGTATCTCAAATCGATGCCGGTATTCCGTGTAGTCGGATATTTCGCCGGTGCTCGGTTTCGCGCCGACGGAAGGAGCGCACACCAGCAAGGTCACTATCAAGAGGGTCGTCGCTCTCAAAGAGGTCAATTGTCTCATCATCATGATCCGCCCCCTTCAAGCATTCCGCTGCAATCAGCGTCCGCGCACCACAACTTGATATTCCAGCTACGGAATTGAGCGGCTTGAAGATCGAATATAAACAGTCCGCTGTTCACGCTCTCGCCGTCCTCGTTCGTACCGTCCCATTGTAGAGTCCATACACCTGCTTCGGATTCACCATCGAAGAGCTTTTTTACTCTGTATCCAGTTGCATTCAGCACTTCTAGGCGGACCCAGCCTGCTTCGGGTACGGAAAAAGTTATATCCGTTTCGGGGTAGGGTTTCAACTGATGCGAAACTTTCAGGTTCAGTGGGTTAGGCGGCGGGGGGCCATAGAAGTCGACTGGCCCTACGGCGCGATCCGACGAACAGCCGGTCAGGGCAAGGATGAGGAATACTGTCACTATTGTAAGATAGCGTGTAGATTTCATAGGATGTCCTTTATTTCATGTTCTCCAGCCGTAAGCGCAATTCGTGACAAACTGAACAAATGCGGTTTACTGAATCAGCTCCGAGAAATCCTCATATGGGATGAGTGGCCAGGTTTCGGTCTGCAGGACACCCTGATTGCTGATTTCCGAGGCCACCCGGTAGGGCAGGGCTTGATCCTCAGTTTCGAAAATCACCAGATAGTCATAGCGCCCAAGACTAGCAAAGACCTTGACTCCCGTCACCTTATTCTTGGTAAAGGCTTCCAGCGATTCATCAACGTGGTGTGCCAGATCGGGGTGTTCTTTCTTGGCATGGGGATTGATCGTCATAGCCATCATGTATGATGCCATATCAACTCCTTTTGTGTCGTAGCCTCTAACTTAGAATAGCTTGATAGCCGACAATACGCAATCTATTGGTGTGAAAAAACACACTCTAAATGAAAAAACGGGACAAATATGGCGGGAAAAAATCGCCCCCCCGACCTATGCCGGGGGGGGTACAGATTTAATAAATATGGCATGTAAGGTCACCGCTTTGCCTGTCACTTTACGTGGCGGGGACTCTCATCTCCTGTGTTCCCCATCAGCGGTCCTTACATTGACAATATCGGCAATTAAGCTCATTTTGTCAAGGGAAATCTTGAGGGTGGAAAAACGTATCTGAAATCAAACTAACCTTCGGTAACATTCTTCAATGAGGCAACGCGAGGGTTGTAGTGGTCCTCATTACTATGCTATGAACGAATCTTCGTGAACAAGTGGTTGGTTTTCTTCG
>DAOUUR010000202.1 GCA_030668045.1 bacterium | reverse complement strand
CCGGCGATCTTCATTCTTATCGGTCTCTTTTTGATTTTCCGACGTGGCAACCACCGCAAGGTTAACGAGGCGAATGGTGGTCACAAACAAGCCGAAACCGAAAACGGGAGCGCCGTACAATGACACCTGCCAGATTCCGATGGGGAATGATCCTTGTGCAAATAGGCATTCTCCTCCTGTTGTTCAACGCTGAAGTCTTCAACGACAATTTCTTTGGCGATCTGTTGATGTATTCGCCGGTGGTACTGATTGCTATCGGGATCGAAAAAATCTTCGTGCGCTCAAGGGCGCGGGTGATCTCGTACCTGAGTACAGTCGGTCTCTTTTTGGGCGGATTCTATATCGCTTTTGCCGGCAGCTATGGTAGTCCCTCGAGCAGTTTCTTTTCGGAGAGTACGTTCCGAGAGAGGCACAACGCGGATATCAAAGGGATAACTGCCGTTCTCAATATGGACAATACCGATCTGACAATTCGGGATTCCGGTGACGATTTGATCTATGGTCGGTTTGACCAGTTTACTCGTAAGCCGCAGATTGACTATAAGTATGTCGGTAACCGGCTCAGAGTGGAGCTGGCTTCAAGGTTTGGTAATATTTTGGGAGGGATAGTTAAGGTCGAGACCGGTAACTCGCAGGATTGGTATCTGAAGTTTTCCGATCAGGTTCCGGTTGATCTGGAGTGCTACGGCAACGACGCTGATCTCCACATGAATCTCTCGACTACGCCGTTGCGGAGTCTCAAGCTTGACGCCGACGATGCGTCGATTTACCTGAAGCTCGGAGACATGGAGAAGAACGTCATGATCGTGATTGACGGCGTCGACTCCGACCTCCGTCTTCGCATTCCAACCAATACGGGACTGAAGATTCTGGGAGATGATTATTCCGGCTATCTTAAGAGGATCGGTTTGATTCGCCTCGACGGTGGTTTTGTCAACGAGGGGTACGACACGCTGGAGCCGAAGTTTGAGGTTGATCTCAACGAGGAGCTTTCCTCGTTCTCGATTGACTATTTCTGATCTTATTGTTCAATCCCGTAGTTCAGGGCGGTGGTGACCAGACACCGCCCTTTTTCTTGACCGGTAGCAGCCGCCAAAATTTCCAATTGCGTTCTTTCGGCATATTCACATTATTCCGACCATGACTGAGATGAAAATCAACCTTTCCAAATTCAAGGGAAAGACAATCGCGATTGACGGTCCGGCGGGGTCGGGCAAATCGACTACCGCCCGTCTGCTTGCCGCGCGTCTCGGCTACCGGTTTCTTGATACCGGTGCGATGTATCGAGCCCTAACCCTTTTTGCTCTTCGTTACGATATTGCACCCTCCGACGGTGGCAAGCTGAAAGCCCTGGCCGGGAAGTTACCGATTGAATTTAAGACCCAGGAAGATTTCAACCGCGTTCTGATAAACGGCGAGGACGTGACCGATCCGATTCGGAGTCCCGAGGTGAATCTGCATGTTTCGGAAGTCTCCGCTCACCTCGGTGTGCGGCAGGCGATGGTGGCCAAGCAAAAAGAGCTGGGCAAGAATGGCTCGATTGTTGCCGAAGGGCGTGATACTACTTCGGTCGTTTTTCCCGACGCTGATCTGAAAGTGTATCTTGATGCCTCGGTAGAGGAGAGAGCACAGCGGCGGTTTCTTGATCTTGCCCGGCTGGGTATCTCCACCAATCTGGAGGAGCAGAAAGCTGATATCGAACGTCGGGATAAGTTTGATTCTTCGAGGGAACATTCTCCCCTGACGCGGACACGGGGCGTGATTGTCGTTGATACTACCAACATGACGATTGAAGGGCAGATCGATCACATCATTGCGCTCTTTCGCGAAGTCGTAAAGTAATCATGGGACTGACCTATCGCCTTGGTTGGCTGGCAGCTCGTCTAACCTCGGCGCTGATATTTCGATCTGAGGTTACCGGTCGCGAATTTCTGCCGACTGCCGGTGGCTTCATCCTTGCCAGTAACCACATATCATACTACGATCCGCCGATAGTGGGGAGCTACACAACGCGGAACATGTATTTTTTTGGAAAGCGCGAGCTATTCAAGCAACCAATCATGAGGGCGATCCTGCGCAAGGTCAATACTCTGCCGGTGAGACGAGGGGCGGTTGATCGGGCTGCTCTAGATATGGCAGTGGAGGCGATATGCAATGGCAACGGTCTGGTTGTTTTCCCCGAAGGAACTCGTTCCCGAACCGGCGATTTTCTGAAGCCCAAACCGGGGGTCGGTATGATCGCACTGAGAGCGGATTGTCCGATTGCGCCGGTCTTTATCTCTGGTTTTGATCGACCGCGCGACTGCCTTCTGGGGAAATCCAGAGGGAGGATTTCGTACGGTGAGCCATTTTCGGCCGACTGGGTGAGATCACACCCTGCCGATAAGTCCGGTTACATGGCAATCGCTGAGGCGGTTATGGGGCGTATCAGGCAGCTTCGAGACGGCGTAAATAGTGTCAAGTAAAGGGGATAACCTGCCGAACATGTTTCTTGTCGGAGAGAGTAGAAAAGTCTTGTGCTTTTTTCCGATTTTGCTATATAAGAAGACTGTCTTGGAGTACCCACAAGGTTTCCTCAAGAAGTCTATCTGATGGTCTTCCCTTTTCGGGAAAATCCCAAACCATCGGAGTTGCAAGGAGGTTTGCCAACCTAACATGGCTGATATAAAGAACGCTGGTATAACTCCAGCTAAAACATCAAAACGCAAAACGATTTCCAGTAAGAAGTCGAAAAAGACCAAAACAAAATTGGTCAAAGGCGGGGCTGCTGTTTCAACCGCAACGACAGTTGAGCAGAAGCATGTCAAACAAGAGAAGCGGTTGACTTCTCGTCACAAACGGATGATCGATAAAGCAAAAGTCCGATCGTCCATGCCGGTCATCGAGGAACTGCCCGAAGTTGAATCGATGAAAATCACCGATGTCGCGGGGGTCGTTTATGACCGCGGCGACTATGAAGCGATGGTCGAGATGTATGATTCGACGATCAAAGCTATCAAAGAAGGTGAAGTCGTGGCCGGAACCGTTCTGGGTGTTTCTCGGAACGATGTCATTGTCGATGTAGGGTTCAAGTCGGAGGGTATTATCCCGATCTCCGAGTTCCCGACACCGATCAACATTGCCGTTGGCGATGAAATCGAGGTCTTCCTTGAGCAGATCGAAGATTCTCATGGTCAACTTATTCTCTCGAAGCAGAAGGCCGACTTCATGCGTGTCTGGCAAAATATTCGAGAGATCCATGACGCCGGCACTACCGCTGATGGGCGCATTGTTCGCCGTATCAAGGGCGGTATGGTGGTTGACGTGATGGGGGTCGAGGCTTTCCTGCCCGGCTCGCAGGTCGCATTGCGACAGGTGCCGGATTTTGATGCTCTCGTTGGACAGACAATGGAACTGAAGATTATCAAGCTCAATCGGACTCGCCGCAATATTGTGGTGTCGCGCCGCATTGTTCTTGAGGAAGAGCGCGACAAAATGCGATCTTCGCTCCTTCAGGAGATCGATACTGGTCAGATTCGCCAGGGTATTGTCAAGAATATTACCGACTTTGGTGTCTTCATTGATCTCGGTGGTGTGGACGGTCTACTGCATATCACCGATATGTCGTGGGGCCGGATACGTCACCCTTCCGAACTGGTATCATTGGGCGAAAAAGTCGATGTTAAGATTCTCGACTTTGACCAGAAGACCTCCCGCATATCGCTGGGACTGAAGCAGATGACTCCGTATCCGTGGGAGAATATCGAGCAGAAGTACCCGATCGGCAAACAGGTTCATGGACGCGTGGTTTCGATCACCGACTACGGGGCGTTTGTTGAACTTGAAAAAGGTATCGAAGGTCTGATCCATATCTCTGAAATGTCCTGGACTCAGCATATCAAGCATCCATCCAAGATCATGAATGCTAATGACGAAGTGGAAGCGATTGTGCTTTCGGTGGATAAAGACAACGAGAAAATCTCGCTTGGAATCAAGCAGATGGAGCCGGACCCGTGGGCGACTATCGAAGGGAAGTACCCGATCGGTACGGTCGTCAGTGGCAAGGTTCGTAATCTGACAGCGTTCGGCGCATTTGTCGAGCTGGAAGAAGGCATTGACGGTCTTGTCCATATCTCTGATATGTCGTGGACGAAACGGATTCAGCACCCCTCGGAAGTAATGAAGAAGGGCGAATCGCTGGACGTTAAGATCATCCGGATCGACAACGAGAGTCGCCGTATTTCACTTGGCTTTAAGCAACTCTCCGAAGATCCCTGGCCGGGAATTGCCAACAAGTATGCCGTTGGAACGGAATGTCTCGGAACTATCTCCAAGGTTATGGATCGCGGCGTGGTCGTTGATCTCGATGGAAATGTCGAGGGATTCATTCCGACCGCTCAGCTTGGCAACAAGGAAATCAAGGATCCCACCGGTGTCTATAAAGAAGGTGAAGAACTGCCGCTTCAGGTTATAGAATTCGATCAGAAGCTGCACAAGATCATCGTCTCGGTTGCGGCCTACTATAAGAAGCGCGAGCAGTCTGAGTACGAGGAGTATCTGGGCAAGCATCAGGCTCGGGCGACCTCTGCTCTGGCCGACGCCATGCCGCCTGATCTGACCCCGGCTCCCGAAGAGGAACCTGTGGCCGAAGAGGCACCTGCGGCCGAAGAGGCACCTGCGGCTGAACCGGTTGCCGAAGAGGCACCTGTGACTGAAGCACCTGTGATTGAGGCTGCTGCTGAAGCTGACGCCGAAGACGCTTCCGTCGATGAAGCTCCTGCCGAAGAAACCCCTCCCGCCGAGAACGATACGGCCGAGGTGGAGGAAACCGGTGATGCGGACGAATCCGGTGATGCTTCCGACACACCTGCATCTTCTGAAGGCGACGAGGAGGAGAAAACCGAATAACGTTTTTCCGGCTTTCTTTTCTTACATGAGAGCAACAATACCGACAGGTCGCTACACGCGGCCTGCCGGTTTCTTTTTGGGGCACAGGTGCCCCACCCCTTGGGTGCGCAAGCTTAAGGCATGACAGGCTTGCCTGTGTTTTTCTTGCGGTGTGACCACTCGTGACATAAATTATCAACGGAGGCGATCATGAGAGTTGCGACGTCAGACAAGGGAAACAGGATAGAACGCTACAATAAGGGGTGGGCCTCTAGTCCTAATAGAAGGGCGAGAATATTGTCAGCATTTGAGAATAATTTCAGGATCGTACTGATGGCTACAGTATTTAATGTCTCGCTTTCAGCTATCACATTCGCTTTCGAGCCGTACTCTGAGGGTGTGTCGGACTGGCCCATGTATCAGTACAATGCCCAGCATACCGGTTACAATGATAAAGACAGCATAACGCTTCCATTTGAGCTACTTCTAAAAAAACGTTACTACGACGTTTATTGTCCTCTGG
>DAOUUR010000344.1 GCA_030668045.1 bacterium | reverse complement strand
CCGATTCAACGGTTGCTACCGTCACACTCGATGCGAAAGTCAGAGGTTCTTTCGTCTTTCCCGCCGAAACCTAACCGCAAGGCCCCGTTACGGTGACAATCAGCGCCAAAAACGGCGATATCAAAGACAATTGCTACCTCCAGCTTTACAATAAAGGCGGCGTTTCCTGGAACGAAGGAATGCCCAAAGACCCACCTCCGGCAGCGAATGGTATGTCGCTGGTTTTTGCCGATGACTTTGATGGACCTCTCTCCATTTCCAGCACAGATCCCAAGGCCACCTACTACGATCACAAACCGCCGGGCGGCTGGCAGGACTTCAGTACGCTTCGATTTACGAGCTTTGATCAACCGAACAATCCCTTCAGTCAAGTCGATTCTTATATGCGCATCAGGGCGAGTGAGAAAGCTAAAAGTTCCGGTTTGATCTCCTCCATGAAGAACGATGCCAGCGGCATAACGGCCAAGGCTCCCTGCTACTTTGAATGCCGATTTATCGGCCCCAACGCTACTGGAACGTGGCCGGCCTTCTGGCTCATGACGGATTACATGACGGATCACGTCAAAGGTATCAAAGTGCCGTGCGATGAGTTGGACATCATTGAAGCTTACGGCGGGGAAGGCCCACGTCAACCGAACGCTTTCGATACCTACATGGTTTGCCCTCACGCATGGGAACAGGGCGACGCCGGCAAGGCCATCGAGAAGAAAGCCTTCGACGGACTGCACAATCCAATTCGCATGCGCAAGTTCGGAATCCCTTCCACCTGGTTTGAGACGTTCCACACTTACGGCTGTAAGATCACCGATACGGACACGATCTACTACTGCGACAACATCGAGGTGGGCTGCCACGAGACGCTTCCGCTCTCTAAGAAACTCCCCTTTTTCTTTTTGATCAATCTCGCCACCGGCGGCGGCTGGCCGGTCGATTTGTCCCGGTATGACGGTTTGGCAGATATGTATGTCGATTATGTGCGGGTGTACAGCGGAGAACCAGCAGACAAGGCCGGCATCACAAAGTAGGCAAGACTGGGCCCTGCCAGTCAATGCAATGGAGTGGAACGGCAAAATCGTCATTTCAGGGCCGGCAGACGAGAAATCAGAAGTGAAGACACAAAACCGCAATCAGAATTGTAAAAGGCACAGGTGAAATTATCTCCTGGGCTTTACGAAGCGCCGGCAGAAATCGCGTACTGAATGAGTGAATGTCCATCTCTCCGTCTCGGGAACAGAACGCAAAGGCGCTCCGACCCAGCTTTCGATAACGTACTCATCCGGGGAGCCGTCGACCAGGGCGTAATCGCTGCCCTGACGCATTACGGAGATGTACCAGGTGGCATCATCGGCGAGGTTCAGTCGTTGCAGATGAGGGTAATCGGCCGCCCAGTAGATCAGGCTGAAAGGCAATCCTCTATCGCGGCAGAAAGTCTCTAACTTCTTTACCTCACCCCAATTTCCTTGATTGCGAATAGTGAAGTTGATCCAGTCCACATCCAGCCGAAAAAAATCAAGACCCGCGACGTTCAACTCCGACAGCCTGGTCTCAAGGGCATCGATCCACTCGGTCAGATCAGCCAGAGGGATGAACGGATACGGCTCGATGTCTCCTATACGAATGCCTGGATAATTTCTGCGGACCAGAGCCATGAATTGTGCGGTCTGCTCCACGGCGTACTCATCAGCTTTTTTCAAGTCCTTTCGCACGCAGCAAAGCGGCTCATCCATGGCTATCGCGTAGATCCTAGCGCCGAGTGACTGAAACCTGTCCCACATCGGGCTCTGGGCTTGGAATGTCGCTTCTCCAGTAACGCCCCAGGGCTTGACGGCGCCGACTTCCAGTGCGAATTGCAGGTCCCATTTATCGAGCATTGCCATCCACTTGCGCAGTTGGTCGTCGGTGAACTGCCTGTTAAGATTGTGATCGGCATACCCTATGACGTTGACTCTCGATCTTGTCTCTTCCCATAGATCGGGCTGGGTAAAGAGTTCGCTAAAGCAGCGTCCGCCTCGATCGGCCGGGGGCATCATCCAGACCTGCGGCTTGAGAGAATCAGCATGAGCCTGCAGGATTGATGATCCAAGTACAAGCCACATGCCGGTAAGAATCAACCGTCTTATAGTATTGTCAACTCGCCTAATCACTTATCCTTTCTCCAGCAGGTCGCATTCCACCAAAGGTATCACTGCCAACTTCTAAGGTCTCAGTTAAACCGAGATTACCCGTATGGCCGAGCCAGACGGGTTCAACCATATGCAAACACCGGTCAAATGTCAATTCCTGATTACGAACGGCTCATTTGCCAAGAATTGGCATTTCGCATAGAATAGTCCTCATGTTGAAGACGACTGTAGTCCATATCATCACACCATGGGTCTAATCTGCCTGCATCTGAAATATCCAAGGTACGGTTACTTCCCCGTTAATTGCTGCTATGGATATTGTCCACAAAACTGACTTTGGAATGGACTAACCTGAGCCTACGATTTGCAACAGAATTTGCAACAGGTGCGCACGTCTGGCGCTCGGTTGGCGCTCGGTTGCGTCTCGGCCAGCTTCATAAGTCGTTAATTGACAAGTATAAACCATTTATTCACAATCCTTTACAGACAGGGTGCACGGATCAAATCTCCGGTTCTCTCCCCACCTTCATTATTGGGCTAAAAACGGGGATTTTTTTGCGTCGGATTAAGTATCCGGAGGAAATAAAATCCATCAATGATATAACTCTTTATAAAATAGAATCTTATATTCAATAAATTCTAAAAACCTCAGCCTTTGTCACCATTTTGACACTATTTTGCACAAAATCAACACTTCTTTTTCACTTGATTTAGACACCTAAAATCACGATAGATTGAGTTATGAATAAGGTTTGGATATACAAAAGAAAAAGGGTAAAGGGCTGGTGGATCGGCTGGTATGAAAGCGGCAAACGCAAAGCAAAGGCCTTACCAAGTAAAGCCCTGGCCGAACATTATCGCCAGATAAAATACACCCAACTAAACTCCGACGTATTTACTGGAACTGTTACCGTTGATTGGCCCCAGATGCGAGACGAGTATGTGCACTGCAAAAAAGTCGCTGGTTCTGTCGAAGCTTCAATTTATGAAGTAGCCCTCACTCTGCGTCACTTTGAGCGACTAGTGGGAAAATGCAATTCTAAACAGATTAAGCAAAACACTATCGACAAGTACATACTCGAAAGAGGCAAAGAGGTAATACGTTCAACAGTCAATAAAGACATCAGAAACCTGAGGGCGTTGATCAACTGGTGCAGGAAAAACAGATACGTAAATGGTGAAATAGAAGTTAAAGAATTGAAGGAAGATGAGAGGCCTGTCATATCCTTAAGTCACACTCAGATAAAGAAATTGCTGTCAACTTCTAAACGCTATAAGACAATGTGGATGAGAAT
>DAOUUR010000622.1 GCA_030668045.1 bacterium | reverse complement strand
TTCCACCGCCGACTCAAAAGCTTTCTCACCGATATTTGAAAGAGGATTCATTGACATGCAGCTTGGTAATTGTTGTCTCGGCACACGCGGTAATGCGAATGCCGACGCGGATGAGAGAGTCAATGTTTCCGACGTCACGTATCTTGTGAACTATCTTTTTGGGATTCCGCTTGGACCATCGCCGGTATGTATGGAAGAAGGAAACATCAACGGTGATGCTCTGGGGGATGTCAATGTTGCCGACCTGACCTATATGGTCAATTATCTTTTCGGAGGCGGCCCTGCTCCTGTGTCATGTCCGTAGATTTGCAGGGTGTTTCTTTGAGGGGGCTTACAATAATTAACGCGGGGAATTGATTGGCGCGATCCGGCTGCTATTGTGCTCGCATATTGCGGCGGTGGGATTGGACCCCAATTTCATCCGTTTCTTTGGTTTCCACCCGGCGGGCCTCATCCAGATACTTCTTGTGTTGCTTCTCTTTTAGCTTCTCGTAGATTTTCTTGTCTCTACTGGCATCCAACAAGGCCGTTCTTGTCTTGCCGGCCTCACCGTTAAAAGCTCGGAGGACTTCCTTATTTGCCAGCGTATCTTTCTTGAGTTTGACCAAATATCTGGAGCAGACCAGCATCTCTGCAACATTGAGAACGCCAACTTGCCTGACGCGCTGTCCCTCATGAGTTACCAGACGGTGGTTATCAATACTAACCAGATGCTCTTCTTGATCGCGTACCCGATTCAGAGCGGTGGCATGCTCTTTCTGCCGTTCCTTTTCGATATGCTCCTTGACCTTAAGGAGTCCTTCCAATCTGTACTTGAACTTTTTCACGATGCGGGCTGGTCGCACATTATGGCGGCCAGTTCCTTCGAGGCCTGATCGTGTGGGATAGATTCGTTGATCCCCTGGCGAAAGAATCCATTGATCGCATCAATTTTGTCTATCGCTCTATCAATCCGGGCATTCTTACCCTTAACATACGCTCCGATATTTATAAGATCCTCAGCTTCACGATAGATCGAAATCAATTCGCGTGTTTCTCCTGCAAGTTTCACATCCTCCTCGCGGGCGACATCTTTCATCAGACGGCTGATCGATTCGAGAATATCAACCGCCGGATACTGATTCAGCGACGCCAGCCTGCGGGAGAGAGAAACATGGCCATCCAGAATCGACCGCACGGCATCGGAAATAGGTTCGTTGAAATCATCGCCCTCAACGAGGACCGCATAGAATCCGGTGATCGAGCCAGTTTCAGCTCGGCCAGCTCTTTCCAGCAACCTGGGCAGGACAGCAAACACTGAGGGAGTATACCCCTTGGTGGTCGGTGGTTCGCCGACAGCCACACCGATCTCACGCTGGGCCATTGCTACCCGCGTCAGGGAGTCCATCAGGAACATAACGTCCATTCCCTGGTCGCGGAAGTATTCTGCAATTGTAGCGGCAACCATCGCACCCTTGATTCGCACCAGTGCTGGTTGGTCAGAAGTAACACAGACGACGACCGTTCGTTTCATTCC
>DAOUUR010000250.1 GCA_030668045.1 bacterium | reverse complement strand
GATGAAGAAAGTTTACCAGACGGCCCACCCACGGTCGGGCCTCGACAAATAAGGAAGTTCTCGCTATGAAAACACGTTCGACTACGATAATTGGCTTGCTCTATAAAGGGCAAGCCGCGATGGCTGGCGACGGTCAGGTCTCTATGGATGATACTATCATTAAGGCCAAGGCATCCAAGATCAGAACGATGTACGACGGCAAGATTCTCTCCGGGTTTGCCGGTGCCGCTGCTGATGCGTTGGCGCTGTACGAATTGTTCGACAAAAAGATCGAAGAGTTCTCCGGCAATTTGCAGCGGGCCGCGGTTGAACTGGCCAAAGAATGGCGGGTCGATAAAATGTTGCAGCGGCTGGAAGCGACTATCGTTGTGACAGACAAGAAGCATATTTTTCTTGTCAGCGGGACCGGCGATGTTATCGAACCGGATGACGGCATTATTGCTATCGGTTCCGGTGGCAACTATGCGCTGTCTGCTGCTCGCTGATTGATGAAAGCTAATCCAAAAATGCCTGCGAAGAAGATTGTCCAGGGTGCGATGGAAATCGCCGCGGACATTTGTGTCTTTACCAACCACAACATCAAAGTGGAAACCCTGAAATGAAAAACGACTACCCGACACCTCCGCAAATTGTAAAACATCTTGACACCTATGTGATCGGTCAGGACCGTGCCAAGAAATCGGTTGCTATAGCCCTCCGTAATCGCTGGCGACGTCAGAACGCCCCCGAGGAAATGCGCCAGGAAATCACACCTAACAATATCATTCTGATCGGTCCGACCGGTGTTGGCAAAACAGAGATCGCCCGTCGTCTGGCCGACCTGGCCGGAGCGCCGTTTATAAAAGTAGAGGCTTCGAAGTTTACCGAGGTTGGGTACGTGGGACGTGATGTTGAGTCGATGATTCGCGACCTGGTCGATATCGCTGTCAACATGGGCAAGAGCGAACAGTCCACAGAACTTCAGGAGAAAGCAACGGCCAACGCTACCGAACGTCTGTTGGATCTGCTCCTGCCGCCGCCGCCGCGACCGGTTGCCGGAATGCCTCAGAATGAATCAGCCGCCGAAGTTGGCCAGATCGCACCGGCAACACAACAGAAAACCAGAGACAAATTCCGGCAGAAACTACTTGAAGGCAAACTCGATGAACGAGAAGTGGAGCTTGATGCACCACAGAACCAGTTCCCGGTAGTGGAGATATTCTCTCCGATGGGGATGGAGGAGCTGGGAGTGAATTTCCAGGAGATGTTCTCCGGTCTGATGCCCAAGAAAACGAAGCGTCGCAAGATGACAGTGGCTGACGCCAGACGGTTTCTACTCAACGAGGAACTCAACCGCCTGGTCAATATGGACGAAGTAATCGCCATAGCGCTGGAGCGGGTGCAGCAGGCGGGTATCGTTTTTATTGACGAGCTGGACAAAATTGCAACTGATGGTGCCAAGAGTGGCCCTGATGTCAGTCGCGAGGGGGTGCAGCGCGACATACTGCCGATTGTCGAGGGATCAGGTGTGATGACAAAGTACGGCATGGTGCATACCGATCACATTCTCTTTGTAGCGGCGGGAGCTTTCCACGCGGTGAGACCATCGGACCTGATACCGGAACTGCAGGGCAGGTTTCCGATCAGGGTTGAACTTGATTCATTGACGGCCGAAGATTTCAAACGCATACTCTGCGAACCAAAAACAGCTCTGATAAAACAGTATCAGGCGCTGCTGGCATCCGAGGGGCTCGTTCTGGAATTTACCGAAGGTAGTATCGCCCGGATCGCTGAGTTCGCCGAAAAAGTGAATACCAATTCGGAAAATATCGGAGCTCGCCGACTTCACACTATCATGACAACACTTCTTGAGGATATTCTCTACAAACCGCCGGTGCGCAAGAAAAAGGTGGTGATTACGGCCAAGACTGTAGAGAAGAATCTTGCCGACATCATAGAGGACGAGGACCTCAGTAGGTATATCTTGTAGGGGTGCTCTTCTGAGTAAATCAGATCTGGAATATCTTGATGTCGCCGAGGAAATTGTTCGCCGCGATATAGAGCTTGGAATCAGCTGAATCGTAGTTGTCGCTCCGCCAGTCGATGTTGTTGCCGAACCCTGAGGCCCGGCGTCCGACAACATCAATATCGCCAATGAAATTTGAGCAATGCGCAAAAACGGCTAAGTTTTTCGGGACCATTATCCTGATATCACCGACGAAGCCGGAGAAGATCATTCTGTTGAGACCGGCGGCCAGCTTCCCGCCAGTGAGGTTCAAATCGACATTGCCAATCACCGAGGATATTTCGATATTTTCCAAATTGAGGTTGGTGCAGTCGATGGTCATGTCGCCAATTAACTTACTGTATTTTAGGCGTCCAGATTCGCGATAAAAAGGCTGCTCGCCGGTCGAGGTTGAGTATGAGTGAGCGCTTTGCGGGCCGGTGCCTGATGTAGGAGGGGGCTCAGGTTGGCCTGAGGTTGAGGAGGAAAAAGTCGCGCCGCTCTCCTGGGCGTGGTACTCAGCATCGATACAATCAAGCTTCTTTTTTTTGCGGACAATCATCCACAGTCCCAGTACAACCAGTCCGAGCGGTACGATGTGGCGGAAAAGGTCTCCAATTCCGAACCAGAACAGGCCGAGCGTTCTGCTGACAAGGAGGACGCCGAAGGCAATTAGTACAAATCCGAATATTTTGGAACCGTTGCTCATTTGATACTTTCCTCTACGATCTATCTTCAGTATACGGAATATGTCCAAGGTGGTTGCCGATAGCAAGATTTTAGATGTCTGTAATTTGGTGGTGATGTTTGCGATGCTTCTCACCCATTCAGCGGCCTGGCAGGATTGTTCATTTTTTGAACAGCCTTTATTGGCACGAAAAGGAGAAACCTGCTTCTAACTGCTTGACAGTGGCCTATCACCGCTCTTTATTCCTCACGATTTTGATGTAACTATCGATGTTCATTCGCAAAGGAGGAGCCATGCCGCGCTCACTATGCCAGATCACAGATTTTACGGCCGACGAACTCAAGCAGATATTTGAACTCTGCGGGAAAATGAAGAATGGTGAAATTTCACCCAAACCGCTTGAAGGTAAGTCGGTCGCGTGTATTTTTACCAAGGCTTCTCTGAGAACGAGGGTCTCCTTTGAGGTCGGGATCAATGAATTAGGTGGCAATGCCATCTATATCACCGACAAGGAAATTAAGCTCGGAGAACGGGAATCGGTGGCCGATGCCGCCCATGTTCTCTCCCGCTATGTGGGACTGATAATGATTCGCACTTTCAAGCAGTCAGACGTGGACGAGCTGGCCCGCCACGCCAGTGTGCCGATCGTTAATGGACTGACTGACCTGGTTCATCCCTGTCAGATACTTGGCGATTATTTCACGGTCCTGGAACACCTCGAACCAAAAGAGCGCTACAGCGTTGCCTATGTGGGCGATGGCAACAATATCACCAACAGCTGGCTGAATCTGGCCTCCCGGATACCGCTTGATTTTAGGATTGGCACCGCTGCTGATTGCCGGCCCGATCCAGCGATTATAGAGAAAGCCCGAGCCAATTCCGAGAGCAGCATTCTCATTACCGAAGACCCTAAAGAAGCGGTTGCCGATGCCGATGTTATCTATACGGATGTGTGGGCCTCGATGGGGCAGAAGCATCTCGTTGATGAGAAAGTAGATAAGCTGAGTAAATACCAACTGAATAACTCACTGTTGGCATTGGCTGGACCGAAGGCAATTGCAATGCACTGTTTGCCTGCTGAAAGAGGACGAGAGATTACTGATGAGGTTATGGATGGACCGCAATCGGTGGTGTTCGATGAAGCAGAAAACAGACTGCACATTCAGAAAGCTATCATGGCTTTCCTCCTGCAGTAGCCCGAGCTTCCAGACAGACTCAACAGCGACTATTCAAAGGAAAGGAGACGCCGGATGCGTTTTCACAAATCACTAAAGCTGCTGTTGGGTCTGGCTGTTGTGACGTGCCTCACTATGGTATGGGTAGGGTGTTCCGAGGACGAAATCGTTTCGACCCAGGCTACCCCGGGCGATGTCACCGACCCCGATTACCTCGTTATCAACGAACAGGTTGGAACATTTATCGATTCAACCATCGCCATTACCAAGAGCGGACTGGTTAGCATTTCGCAAATGATAACTGACACGCTGGTTGATCCGGTTAACTACGGACCGATTGATCCCGAAACAGATTCGGCCTCGTCCGTCTATACGGGCGGTTGGCACATTGTCTATGTTTCACGGGTCCAAACAGGCTACAGAATTGCCATCCGCGATTCGGTCCAGTTTCGAGGTACCGATGGCGCTCCTCAGGCAACAGCGAACGGCCTAGCGGCATTGACCTATGGTCACCAGTGGATATATGCGATGTCCGATACGACTGTTGACTATGCGGACTTCGATGGCGAACAGAGGTTTGTCTATACTGGTCTCAATACCACTTCAGCCACCATCAATGGCACCAGTGAATTCCACGTGCATTCAAAAGACTACTCGACCAATCCCGATATCTGGCCGGACAGGATCAGAGACTTCGGCTTTACCTC
>DAOUUR010000414.1 GCA_030668045.1 bacterium | reverse complement strand
ACTGTATCTGTTGGAAGATCATTCTCTGCCGACTGTCAATGTGTACGTTCGGGCCAATTTTGGATCCTACCTCGACTCCGCCGACAAAGTCGGTCTCGCCGATATTTGCAGCGATGTGATGAGAAGCGGGGGAACCCAAAAGTGGACCGGTGATCAAATTGATGCCATGCTGGAAGCTATCGGCGCTTCGGTGGAAACATTCGCCAGCTCAACATCCAGTGGGATCAACCTCAACATCCTGAGCGATCACACCGATGTCGGCCTGGAAGTACTCGCCGAGGTTCTCCGTCGCCCGGTGTTTGACCCTGACAAGATTGAGCTGTCCCGGATGCAGATGAATTCAAGCATATCTCGCCGCAACGATCGTATCGGTCGTATCGCCGGGCGGGAATTCCGGAAATTGATCTATGGAGCCGACTCACCGTACGCCCGCCACACCGAGTACGCCACCGTCAGCGCTATCACTCGGGATGACCTGGTGGCCTTCCATGCGGATTACTATCATCCGGAACACCTGATGATTGCCGTCTGGGGGGACTTTGATACCAAGACAATGCTTGAAAAGATCAAGAACTATTTTGGCGACTGGCAACCGGGCAATACTGACTTGCCGCCTCTTCCCAAAATCAACTACGATTGGCGCAACAAAGTGTATTATATAGAGAAACCAGATGCCAGTCAGTCGTATATCAAGATTGGTCATATCGGCGGATTGGTTACCGATGCCGACTACGCCGATCGCATTGTCATGAATTCGATACTCGGTGGTGGTTTTGGCAGCCGTCTCATGGATGCCGTGCGGACACGACTGGGGCTCGCTTACTCGGTCTATGGCAGTTATTCCTCCAATTTCTCCTACCCGGGCACCTTCTCTGCAACAGCGTCAACAAAACCGGAGAGTACTGTAAAAGCCGCCCGCGAAATGATTGCACAGATTGCTTCGATGGCTACCGACCCGCCAACCGATGCCGAGATGAAAAAAGGTCGTGATGGCTACCTCAACTCCTTCGTCTTCAATTTCGATTCCAAGGCCGAGGTGATTCATCGCATGGTCGCCCTGGACTACTACGGCATGCCGGATGATTTTATCCAACAGGAAAAAAAACAGGTCGAGGAGGTCTCAGGTGATGCTGTGGTAGCGGCTGCCGGCAAGAATATCAGATCTGAGGAGATGGTGGTGCTTGTGGTCGGCAATGCCGATCTGTTCGATGAGCCGCTTGACTCGCTCGGCCTTGGCGCACCAGTCCCGCTTGATGTAACTATCCCTGATCCAAACTGATAAGAATCCCCCGCAGAGCGGCCCGTACACCATACGGGCCGCCTGCTCCCAATATCTGATCTCGTATGGCGACCAGAGGATCAAGCAACAGCGCCAGCGATCAACCATCTCTCCCGTGCTGAAGTAAATCGCCACCCCCAGTAAAGCTATGCCGTATTAAAGCTTAGGGTCGGCGCGGCGCTCCCAATCAAGAGCGTAATCTTTATGGTGCCGAGTCGGAAAATCCTTGCTATCACCATGCAATTGTTGTAAACTGGTGTCTTGGATAAATGGAGATTTATTCTTTTGAACCAATCTCCCTAATTATGCGTCAATAATGTGAATTAACCATATTCGCGAGTGGAAGGACTATGCCAAAAGGAGTTATAATCGTTGCGACTGTCTTGGTCGCTCTATGTCTGGTTTTTACCGGATCTGTGATCGCAAGAACTTCTATCGACTCAAAGTTTGTCAATGGACCCGGCTCTTCTACGGTTGGACCGCCGGCTCACTGTCTCACCGCTCATCGCGTCGGGCGGATGATCCTGGCCATCAACAACAACGGCACTTTCGGTACGGGGTTCGCAGTGGGCTCCTCCGACTGCTTCTCAGGTCAGGCTGTTCAGTCGTGCGAGTATCCAATAAACTCTCATGTTCAATATCTTTTTGCTGGAGCGTTCTGGATCGGCGCCGTCGTTGGACGTGATACGCTTGTGTCGGTGGGTGCTGATGGTTGGATAGGTCTTCGGGAAATGTATCCCGACGAATCACCATTCGGTGACATGATCTATCGTTCCATTATAGATCCATCTATGCCGGAGTTTGAAGGTGCTATTTCGGAGGAAGATTACATAGCGAGATACTCCGACACTTTCACTGAAGGTCTTGGCGTCGACGAAGATGGTTTGGCCCATCGACCCTTGAACATCGAAGTTACTCAAGCATCCTATGCCTGGTCATATTCCTATGCTGAGAACATGGTTCTGTTTGATTATATGGTCCAAAATATTGGCACCCGACCTCTCGAGCAGGTTTATATGGGGTTGTATGTCGACGCCGATGTCTGCTTTGACTGCGACAACACCCGAGGTTTCACCGACGACGTCTGCGGTTTTGTACATACCTGGCCTGCCTTCTGTGAAAAGTGCGAATATGTCGACACTGTCAACATAGCTTGGATCGCCGATAATGACGGCGATTTCAATGCTCTGGTTCGAGCACCTCACGTAACCGGCATGCGAATCGTGCGTACACCCGCCGAAGAGCTGGATGTCTCTTTCAATTGGTGGATTTCCAACGGCAACGTATCACTGGATTTCGGCCCTCGAGAGTTGAGTGAAACCGGTAAGTGGGAAGAAGAATTCCGAACCTTCCGCACCGGTGGACTGGGCACCCCATCAGGAGACCGCGACAAGTACTATACACTCCGCAATCAGGAATTCGATTACCCCCAAGTCTACTCAGCAGCCTTCCCTGATACCGATACTCTCTGGCGATACCACACGGATCGCAATCAGGCTGCCGACTTTGCCGATGGATACGATACGCGTTACTTGCTCTCGTTTGGCCCTTTTGATATCAATCCTGGAGATCGGCTGCCAATATCATT
>DAOUUR010000525.1 GCA_030668045.1 bacterium | reverse complement strand
TATATCATAGGCGGTGTTTTACTGCGAAATATTTCTGTCTACATGCCAGGTTTTAGGATGTCTTGAAGGTCAAAGCCGAGGTCGGAGAGATTTTATTCATACCGGCGTGGTTGTTTTTAAGTGTGTTTGAAAGATCGGGGTGGGGGTAGTTTACAGTTCCTCTTGTAATCTACGGCCTTTATCAGTCAGGCAGTATTTCTGTTTGCGGTCAAGGTCGATGATGCCTCATCTTGTCAAGTTGGTCGAGCAGCATTCTCTCGACGTGGTTGCCTTCGTTGAGTTTTAAATTATGGGCGGTGATTTGCGTGCTTATGATTTATTTTTTACTTCCCAGTGGCCACCTTTCTTCGGGCCAACATACCTTAATTGACCTGCTTTCACCAGTTTCGAAGATGCCCTTTCAACAGCGCTCAACGATTTACCAATCTTCTGAGCGACCTCCGCTAAGGTCATCTCCGGCTTCTCATCCAGCATCCTTAGAATCTGATCCGGCGTTTTTACCTGCGTTTCTACCTGCGTTTCTACCTGCGTTTTCTCCGAACTTTCGGTCTTCACGAAATCGCCCAAATCAGCCTTCGGATGCACTTGCAAGCGGGTCAGGAAATAGCTACGGTCGTCATCGGTCTCGAACTCGGGAGGCGGAGATCCGTTGATTTTCATGACTTTCAGAATTTTGGAGATGCCGGTGGAGCGGCCTTCGGTGAGGTCCAGTTCTTTTAGGAATTCGCCGATGCGGCGGTTGCGGTAGCGACGGGAGACCGCCTTCCCCTGTTTCAAGTCTTCTAGGTGAATCGAACGATCCGGGCCCGGGAAGCTCAGAACCACCAGTTCTTGCGGCATTATCCGCACTTCAATGGGTTCACGGATCTCGTAGGAGCGATGATAGACAGCATTGGCCACCGCTTCTTCTATGGCTGCATAGGGGAAGTTCCACAGGCGCTCCGCCTCGGCGCGGTCAGGATGTTTGATAATCGTCTGTTTGAGGTAATTGGTCTGGATGAAACTCAGCGCATCACGAGTGATGCGATCTAGGGGTCCTGTGAAGATTTTCTCATCAAAGCGATCGCCTCCGGCACCTTCGGGAAACCAGACCACATCGATCTGCGTCGCCGGAAAGAAACGCCCCGGATGTTCGTTGAAAAAGAGCAGACCTACGTTTTTCGGCAAGGGAGCCTCCGAGGGACCGCCTATCACATTCATCTGCCGGCCCAGAGCTTCAGCTGAGATATCGCGGGCTTCATCGGCCAGATCGCTACCCACTTCGCGCAGGAAATCATCCATCAGGCGCGTTGAGAGGTCGGCGAGGCTGGTCTCACGGTTGAAGCGGTCGTCGAATGGAACCTTTGCTGTCAGGGTGATCAACTCCTGCTCGTCGCCGCCTTTGGCCTCGATGGTACTGGCATAACGACGAATGTAGTAGCGATATTCTTTAGTCTTCGCCGTCACCAACTTCGGCACCTTGTAAGGGCGGTACTGTCCACCCGGTGCCCACAGTACCAGCAGATTGCGCCCTTCGAAACTCTCTACACTGAGCAGGGGAAAATAAGGCGGTTGGATCTGGTTGCAAAAACCCAGCAGCGCCTGTTGTATCTTGTCGATCTGTTCTTCCGGCACGCCCACGGGAGGGATAATTGGCTGCCCGTAGGTGTCGCAGTCCTGTCCGATTACAATATAACCACCGCCGAGATTCTCGAAGTCATTGGCAAAGGCACAGAGGGTGCGGAGAATTGGGTCCGGATTCCAGCCAGTCTTATACTCGATCCGTTCACTCTCAACCTTGCGTTGTCGCAGCAGGTCCTCAAGATTGATGGGGAGTTTGGAACTCATGCGCCAGCCTCTTGTGGTTTGGGTGGTTTTTTGTTCTGGATCATAAGCTTACCAACTCCGCATCATGGTTTAAGTTTCCTCTATTATTTTACAATATTTCTCAAATATAATTGTTTTTTTGATATATATATCACAGCCAAGCAAGGTGAAAGTGTTTATCCAACAACCAAACGCGAATCAATGCCCGGCATGAAGTTGTTGATAACCGGATGCCGGGTTTTTGTTGAAAGTCTGATTGCGGTCTGACTTTCTACATAATCTCTTTACTTAGCCCATCGACACTTTTATGTAGTTTTCTTACTTTTCTTACATGTAAGAATATTCGGAGGTAGTCAATGCCATTACTTGAAATGAAAAG
>DAOUUR010000578.1 GCA_030668045.1 bacterium | reverse complement strand
GCGCTCCCGGCGCACCCGGCGCTCCCGGCATGCAGCCCAAGCGACCCGCCCCCCCCGGTGCAGGTGATAGAACATTGCAATCGCAAGAATAGCTCAAAAGCAAAAACGGGAAACTCACGCAAGCGAGTTTCCCGTTTTCTATTTCACGACAAAAATAAAATCGACTTCGCAGCCGATCTATTTCAATAAAGTGGCCGGATCCAGATTGGCTGACTCTATGTCCTTGAAGTAATTCACCGTCCCGACCTTCAGTTCCGCCGTTGCTTCATCGTCGCAGACAATGATGCCGTTGCGGTGCATCTGCAGGCCGCTGATTGTCCATATATGATTGACGCCTTCTTCAATAGCCTGATGAAGCGCCCGCGCTTTATTGTGGCCGTTGACGATAATGATAACCTCCTCGGCATCCATAACCGTCCCCACCCCAACGGTCAGGGCGGTTTTCGGAACTTTATTAACGTCGTTGTCAAAGAATCGCGAATTCGCCACGACGGTGTCGTAAGTCAGCGTTTTAATGCGGGTTCTCGATGATAACGACGAAGCCGGCTCGTTGAAAGCAATATGGCCATCGGCGCCTATCCCGCCGAGGAAAAGCTTCACGCCGCCGATGCTGCGCATTTTTTCTTCATAGCGGGCGCATTCGGCTTTGAGGTCCGGGGCGTTGCCGTTGAGAATATTGATGTTTTCCTTCGGGATATCCACGTGGCTGAACAGATATTTATCCATGAACGAATGGTAGCTTTCGGGGTGGTCCTCGGGCAGATTCACATATTCGTCCATGTTGAAGGTGACGACATTCTCGAACGAAACCGTGCCGTTCTTGTTGAGCTTTACCAGTTCCTTGTATACGCCGATCGGCGAAGAGCCGGTCGGAAGGCCCAGAACAAAGGGCTTGGCACTTGTCGGGCCAAAGTCGTTGATACTCTTGGCTATGTAGTTCGCGCACCATTGGGCCGCCAAGTCATAATTCGGTTCAATTAACACTCTCATAGGTTCTTTCTCCAAAATCCATTAATTCTTGCTATAACACGGGCGTGAATCTTACATGACCGATCCGGATTTGGCAAGCTCTTTGTTTTCAACCGCTCTTGGCAGATTTCAGTCGCTGATATCGCGCAGCTTTTCCATTCGCCCGATAAGCTCGTCCCCAAGCGTCGTCTTGCTGACTACATGCCGGTCGATCTCCAGAACAAAGCTGTTTTCTTCGAACGTTCCTCTGACCTGCTCGAAATCCGCTCGCTTGGTCTGTTGATCACCATCCAGTCCGTATCCAATTTGAGCGGTGGGGGCGAATTCTTTCCTCGCATCGGCACATAGCATGTGGTCAAGCCCGACGACCGCCTTCTTCCAGTCCGTTGCCAGTACCATAATGTCGTCGGCCGTTACATGGCCCAACGTTTTACCCAATCGCTGCTGCAAAACATTCGCGGCCCAGGCCCATTCATAAACGGGGTAATTTCGGTGCATCGACTGAAAAGCTTGTGCTACCTGCTCCAGCGTCTCAATCGCACCGCCTTCAATGTCGCTAAGCATTCTCTCCACGGTTTTTTCGGGAGTGAACATTCCGGCCAGATCCACCCACTTGCCGGGTCCCATATTAGTCTCTGGCTTCAGTACCTCTCGAAGCTCATCAACATCGTTCAACTGCCTGTTTTCCAATCGCTTGATAAGACAGTTGCCGAGGAATTTGTCAATGCCAAGCCTGTAGAGTTCAATGCCCCTGACCAGCGATGAACCCTTGATCTTGACACTGTGGTAAGTGAAGTATTCGGACGTTTCGCCGGAGGTGGTCCTGAGTTTTGCAAGCAGCTCGGAGCCGTTGAGCATCTTTTGAACTGTGTACGGACTCAAGAGTCTGAAATT
>DAOUUR010000188.1 GCA_030668045.1 bacterium | reverse complement strand
TGGGCAAGTCCCTATTATACTCTCCGTGACCAACTGACCAAAACGACAGATTGTGAATCTCGTCACAAACAAGCCGCCGCCGGACAAGCTCAACGTGGAGGGTCACGCCCGTATTAGAGCGACGGAGGCACCTGTCAGGTCACCCCGATACAAACCAAACAAAAGGCACTGGTGCCCACCACAGGTGGTTTTATATCGCCCAATACAGACCAACCAAAAGGCACTGGTGGCCACCACCTAGAAGGGCACCGGTTACCCTGAGTTAGGCACAGGCAAGCCTGTTACAAAACTATGACCAGCCCGGAACGAACTGACTAAAAAGGCACCAATGCCCGCCACAGGTAAGCTCAACATAGAGGGGCAAGCCCCTATTAAGCTGCCTGCGACTAACCGACTAAAACAACAGATTGTGAATCTCGTCACAAGCAAGCTCCACCCAACTGGATTCAATATGGATGGTAACGCCCGTATTAGAGCGACGGAGGCACCTGTCAAGTCACACCGATACAGACCAAACAAAAAGGCACTGGTGGCAATTAAAAGGCACTTGTGCCCCCACCACAGGCGGCTGCCAGGCAAGCCTGATTGAGGCCTGTGCAGATGTGATAAGTCATAGCCAACAGTCGGAATATATTGGCCCTGAGAAACCGGAACATGTGGACATGTGCCGACCACCCAAATTGGAGATTGTCGCGCTTCACTCGCAATTGTAAAAACATCACTTTTTTAACAACCTGTCAGGTCGCCCGGAGATCAAACTACCTAAAAGGCACTTGTGCCCATAAGTGGCACTTGTGCCTTGACATTCTGCTGTGATGGCCGTTTTATATCTTTTTAGTTCTATATTGACCAGTGGCACATAGGAGCAGATTTGCAACCAGAGAACGAAACCCAGGCCACCTACCCCGATCTTTTTGAGAGATGCTATAGCTGGGAGGATGCATACCGCGTCCAGGCCTTGGGCGTCTACCCCTACTTCCATGCGCTTGACTCAGCCCCCGGAAACGAGGTCGTCATGGATGGCCAGAAGCGCATCATGGTTGGCTCGAACAACTACCTTGGGCTGGTAAATCACCCGAAAGTCAAGGAAGCCGCCTCGGCTGCGGTGCAGAAGTATGGCTCGGGGTGCACCGGTTCGCGTTTTCTAAACGGCACCCTCGATCTGCATGTCGAGCTGGAAGAGAAACTGGCTCGGCTGATGCACAAGGAGGCCTGTCTGGTTTTTTCGACTGGTTTCCAGACCAATCTCGGAGTGATATCGGCTCTGATCAGCAAAGGTGATGCGGTCATTATTGACCGACAGAACCATGCCTCAATTGTCGATGGCTGCCGCCTTTCATATGGTAAGACCTACAAGTTTGCTCACAATGATCCGGATGATTTCCAGCGTGTCCTGACCAATGTCCGCGGTATGAATAGCCGAGGCGGAGTTATGGTGGCTGTCGATGGTGTTTTTTCTATGGAAGGCGACCTGATCAACCTTCCCCGGATAGTTGAAATCGCCAAGCGCCATGGAACACGGGTACTTGTTGATGATGCTCATTCGGTTGGTGTCTTTGGTGAAAACGGAGCCGGTACAGCCGAACATTTTGGCTTAATCGACCAGGTAGACCTTACCGTCGGCACTTTTTCCAAATCGTTTGCGTCGCTGGGCGGTTTCGTGGTTGGCGACAAGGACGTGATAAACTATATCAAACATAAGGCCCGTTCCCTGATTTTCTCGGCTTCGATTCCCCCGGCCAACGCCGCAGCTGTGCTGGCGGCGCTTGATGTTATGCAGGCCGAACCGGAGCGCCGGGAAAGCCTCTGGAAAAACACTCGCAAGATGCAGAAAGCGTTCCGCGAGCTTGGTTTTGATATCGGCGAGACAGCTTCCCCGATCGTACCGATTGTAGTCGGAGAGGATATGGACGCCTTCACCTTCTGGAAAGAGCTTTTTGATAATGGTGTCTTTGCCAATACAGCCGTTTCGCCGGCGGTGATGCCGGGGCAGGCATTGATTCGTACGTCATATACGGCCACCCATACTGACGAACAGTTGGACCAGGTAATTGAGGTAATAGCCCGAGTCGGTCGCGCCAGAGGACTGATCTCGTAGTTGACTTATGGCATCTGTAGAAGTATTTGAGGTCGAATCGGCCCAGCAACTCAAAGAGTTCATCACCCTGCCCAACCATCTCTACCGGGACGATCCGAACTATGTTACGCCGTTGCTATCTGAGCGCAACGAGTTCTTTGATCGTAAGAAGAATCCGTTCTATCGTGGCGCCAAAGTAAGCATGTTTCTGGCCCGCCAAGGGGGGGAACTGAAAGGCCGGATTGCCACTTGCATCAATTATAATCACAATGCCTACCACGAAGAGCAGGTCGGTTTTTTTGGGTTTTTCGAGTGTATCGATGACTACGAAGTCGCCTCGCAACTACTGAAAGTAGCCATGATCACCCTGAAGAAAGAAGGGGTGGAGATCATGCGCGGTCCGGCGAGTTTTTCGACCAATCATGAGATCGGATTCTTAATTGAGGGTTTTGACATGCCCCCGACCGTCATGATGACGTACAACCGACCCTACCTTCCTCGTCTGGCCGAGAAGTTTGGTCTTAAGAAGGCTATGGATTTGATGGGTTTTGTTATTCGTGACAGCGACCCTATGTCCGAACGAATAGCCAATGTTGTGACCAAGCTGCAACGGAGATCCAAGATCAAGCTTCGCTCCATGAAAATGTCTGATTTCGATAACGAAGTGGAACGGATGAACTCTGTTTACAATGCTGCCTGGGCGCCGAACTGGGGATTTGTTCCGATGAATCGGGAGGAATTCTTCTATATGGCACGGAACCTCAAACAGATTGTTGAGCCGGAGCTGGTCTTTATCGCCGAGGTTGAGGACCAACCGGTCGCCTTTTGCATAGCCCTACCCGACATCAATCAAGCCCTGATTCACCTCAAAGGCCGTCTTTTCCCGACTGGATTATTGAAACTTCTCTGGCACACCAAGATTCGTAACAAGATCGACGGTGTCCGTATGATCACGATGGGTGTCATTCCTCAGTATCAAAAACGAGGTGTTGACTCGATGCTGTATATGGCAACCTATCGCAAGGGAATTGAACTGGGTTACCACTGGGCCGAACTGTCCTGGATTCTTGAAACTAACGAGCTGATGTGTCGCGCTGCCGAGCAAATGGGAGCCCGCCCGTATAAAAAATGGCGTATGGTCGAAATGCCGATCTGACCGTATGAGTGGTTTCGTATCGCACATTCGGCCCGGCTGAACCGTCAGATTAGAAACGATTATGATTTTCCGATTTTTCCAAAAACGTTCGCACGCACTCCTGATAGCCCTCTCCGCGGTGCTCCTTCTCTCCGGCTGTACCAGTCGCTACCGCCTCACCCTTGTGATGACTGTCGAGGAGCAAGATGGGAAAGTGAAGATTGACCAGTCTGAGTACCTTCCCAGCACCGATTTGGGCGACCCATACGCTGATGATAAACTGGTAAACGGTTCTGGCGGTGTGCTAATTGCCACAACTGGCACCAGAGTGATACGTTCCAAGCAGGCTGGTAATGATATCATTGGTTTCGATGAGTACCTCGTCTGTCGCCTTCATCTACAGCTACCCCAACCGCCGCAGGCAGAGACGATTGACCTTGCTGGCAACTCGTTTTTGCAGATGATGGGCCGCTTTGAACTGCCTCTCGAAACCAAGATTTTCTTACCGACTGAAGGTCAATGTGTGATCGACTCGGTAACCTCGCGTCACCTTTTCGCTACCATCAATGGCCGGTTTGAAAACAAAGATAAGACGCCAATCATTCTCGACGGTCGCTTCAAGGCGAGACTTTCTCGTTAGACAGATTTCAATCCTTCCCCCAACATTGGAAACAACCGTAAGACTGATCGTCTCGGTTTATCGTTCCGCTGCTATTTTGTCGGAGAACAGTTTGTATCCTAATGGATCAAAGAGGCAGAAAACAACACGTTTCAGGCTCGTTGCGCGAGGTTGATAGCCACGAGCAACTGTGACCATGATATTGGCACAGGCCTTCATCGGAAAACCACCGACCCCGGTACCAAACGCCGGAAAAGCAACCGAAGTGAGTTTGTGGTTTTCGGCGATGTTAAACGAGGCAACCATCGCCTGCCGGATCAACTGGTCGCTTGTCTTGAGGTCCTGCCCCATAACGGCGGCGTGGATGACCATCTTGTGGGGTAGTTTCCCCGCACCGGTAAAGACTGCCTGTCCCGGCATGATCGGACCTTTGTTGATAGCCTCCTCTTCGATCACCTGGCCGCCCGATTGTTTGATAGCGCCAGCAACTCCGGCCCCCATCCAGAGTTCGTTGTTGGCGGCATTGACGATAGCTTCGCAATCAACCTGCGTGATATCGCCCCGGATGATCTCTATAGAGAATGACATCAATCAACCCTCATATTCAAGTCTGGTCCCGGTTCTGACCATCAGGTGAAGACGATGCCCCACCAACCAATCGGTTCTCATATCTCCTGAAGAGGAAAGCGATAAAAACGGCTATGACCGTGCCTAACAAAGCGCCAGCAACTACGTCACTGGGATAATGGACACCGACGAAGACTCGGCTGATCGCTATTAAGCTGGCAAGCCCCAGAATATAAAATCGGGTCGGCCTGGCAATCAGTCCAAAGAGGATCGCCTGTCCTAAAGCATTGGCGGCGTGCGCTGAAGGCATCGCGTAACCGGCTCCGCACGAAACGAGCAAATTGATTTCGCCAATACCTATTCCGCTTGCCGGATGACAGGGGCGAGGGCGTCCGATAATCGGTTTTAGAAAACTGGCGGAAAGTTGATCGGTGAGGAGTAGGGTTAGAATCGATAAAACTATTAACCAGCGGAAGCGGGGGCTTCCTTTGATCAGGATAAGTACCATCACCAACCCATAGCCGACAGCAAGAATGTCACCGTTGGTGATTATCGGCATCGCAAAGTCGGTTACAACATTAGCCAGTCGTGCATTGATAAACAGGAAAATTGACCTATCGATACTTTCGAGCAATTCAAACATATGTTCTTGGCCTTGATTTCAGAAATTTCTGGACCTGCGATACTGTCGGCAACCCGGTTCGTCCTCCCGGCTTGGTGCACTTAAAAGCCGCAACGGCAGCACCAAAGCGAAGTCGTTCGGCGAGCGAAAAGCCGTTTAGGAGACCATAGATGTAACCGGCGTGGAAAGCATCACCGGCACCGGTCGAATCGACGCTTTTTACCCGGAATGCTTTCTGGGTGACAGTATCGCCATTTTCGCAGCCGGTAGAGCCACGGAGTCCTTCGGTTACCACTATTGTTCCGGGGCAGCGGGTGCGCAATTTTTTTATCGCCCCCCGTGCTGTCCTGCAACCAGTGAACGGGAAAGCATAGTTATCGGCCACTACCAGATGATCGACCAGCCCGAACACTTCGGAAACGTCGTTGCGGATCGAGCCGATATCAAAAGAGACCATCGCCCCCACTCTCCCGGCCCAACGAGCCAGTTTCATGGTGGCTGGC
>DAOUUR010000478.1 GCA_030668045.1 bacterium | reverse complement strand
GAGCCTATTGTTTGTCTGAACATCTAACTGAGCACGCTGTGCCTCAACTGCCGGCATAAGAGGCATGATAATCCTTTCAACGAACAGCACCAACTTTTGCATCTTAACTGAAGGAGAATTATCCTGCAAGCTATAGACATTGATATCAATCATATAGTCCTTTAGCTTACCCTTCTTCATCCCTCTTTCCCAAAACATCTCAATACCCATAGTACTACCAGGCACTAACTTCGTGATCTTCCTTCGCTTTACCGGATCATGCCAATCGTAATACGCGAACTGCTCAAAGATAGCTTTTGAGAAGTCAACCACCTTTGAGGTCATATCACGTAACTGAGCACTTGCAGACTCAGCAAGAAGCTTATCCTGTCCAAGCGTCTCAGACTGAGCACCAAGGCCGCCCAGGAGATCGACGTTCCCACCAACCCACGAGGCAATCTCTCTGACCTGTAGAAAGAACCCGAGTGTTGAGGCATCAGGCCCAGGAATACTGAGCATCCGAGGCTCCGCCCCATTGTAGGCAATACCATCACCATCGTTGGCAGCCTTGAAGTCATTGGCACTTTCATCCTGCCCACCACCAAAAGCAGATACATTTTTCTGATCATCTGCCTGCTTACTCAACTTCCTCATCAGGATGTTAGCGATATCGTGTATATCCTTCCACACGTTTACCGGTGCTATTGGCAGTAGGTTCCCAGGAACCTCATCGAAGCCCAACTTGATGTACGGACCTGAAGCTGGACCAGTCCACTTAATCACCTTTAACAGCTTCTTGTCTTTTACTGCGTAGGTAATCATCAATTGCTCTGCCACAAGAAAAACATCCCGTAGCAGCTTCTTAGAACGAAACAACACAGCAGTCTCGTTGACCTGAACATCTTCAGCACGGGTCTCGCCTTGATCTCCGATTGTAGTATATTCATCTGGATACAAATCCTTCTTTTTGTCGTCATCTATCCATGACCCTTCCTTCAATTCCTTGAAGTCGACCCAGTATGTGTTACCGATATACTGAATTTGGTCCCATCGCTTTGCCGACATATCAAGAACGAGATCATCGATTGTGACCAAATCAAGGAACAACTCGCCGTAATCATGGTTCAACAGCTTGCCGACTTTGTGTAGACCGACCTTAACAATACCGATGCCGAACATAGCTTCCAGAGCAGTATCCCGCAGAGTCTGCTGGAGCCCAACTTCTTTAGGAATTTGGTTGATAGACAACTCGAAATCCGCCGCAGTTGGACGCAGCTCACGTTTCTCCGCAGTGACAAACGCCGCTGGTGCTCTGGCAGCCAATTGACGTAGATACACAGATGTCGCCAACTTGATGAAGTTCACAGGTAACCGCTTATGTGACCCGTCCTCTGTATGGTGGAAACCGCAAAATTCGCGGACGTTGCTAACTCTTTTCTCCCTTTGAAAAGAAATCATCCTGTCTGACCACTCAATCGAGGCTGTCAATTTCTCGAACGAGTCTTGGCTCAAGAGAATCTTTGTTTTTTTCTTCGTCATCTTACCTACCCCTTTACAAAATTACAGTTACTATTCAAATTATCACCAACCGTCATTACGCTTCAACTCTTTCCCAGGTTTAGCTTTCGCATCAGCCCTCTGTTTCTGTCGCCACGCCAGACAGCCAACAGGTATGACCTGCTTTCTCAGTGTGGGCAGAGATTTCTTCTCCGACAACATGTACCACGCAAGGGCATCAGCAATCACTCTGTCACCATGATTTCCCTTCGCACCAGTCGGGTCAGTACGATTACTCTCTCTGGCGTGAGCTATAGATCCATTCGGTTCGTAAACGTACTCTGAGCACTCTTCTAAAGCCATCCTTGACCGATTAGCACAAGAGGCACTCTCAACCGCATCGCGATATCTGCCCAGCACCCTCCGCTTACTATCCTTGGTAGACGCCCACCCAGGGACATCGGAAGACTTCTTGCTAACAGACTCCTCACGTCTGCGGTAGTAGATATGAGAATATCTCAGCTCAACAACCTTCGCCCCAAACTGCAAACCTGGGCCATTTACCTCCCATATCAGCAATGGCTTGCCGTACCAGCGACACAAAGCCACCACACGATCTGCGAACTCTTCAGGACGAAGAAAGGCGTTTGCATACTCGAATACCTTCTCACGAGTAACGACGTTCCAGCCAACAGCGACTGAATTGGATGAGCCAGTACCGGCAGAGACATCAACCCCAACCACTATCGGCTGATCGAGTGATGGCTTACCATCCTTGTTGATAAGGTGCCACAAGTGAAGGCGACCTTCCTCATCATCACGAAACTTGGTAGGCTCACGAGTCACAGTGTCAAAGTCCAACTCCCCCACCATCAATGGAGGCCGCACAGTTCTTTGCATAGCCTCTTTTAGAGCTTCTGCATCGAAGAACTGATGCCCAGACCCACCGTAATCAATGTCCCACTCCTGAGCCAT
>DAOUUR010000246.1 GCA_030668045.1 bacterium | reverse complement strand
TTTCAGGTTCCTCGGAAAACCCGAGACTCTATGAAACAATAAGGGAATGGCGCCTGCGTATGGCTAAGAAAAGAGGGGTCCCTGCCTTCCGCATCTTTACGAACCAGGTCCTGGATAATCTGGCACGAGATCTACCCACAAGAAGCGATGAACTGCTCATGGTCCATGGAGTTGGCCCGTATTTTGTTCAAAGATACGGTAGAGAGATTATCCGGATGGTTGAAGAGTATCAGCAATATAGAAAATGAAGATCATCTCCCAATTTCATAGTCATAGGGTCAAGTCTGCCGTTGACTCTTGGTGTAAATTAACAAGAGTCAAAGGCAGACCTCTTCATTTAACACTATTACACATTATATCAACTAGTTAACTTGGTCTTGCCCCAATTTCAGACAGGATTGTCCCGCTTTCACGCTACTTTCCAGTCCTTAAGAAAGAGATAGATCCCTTTGCGATACCCACGGCATTGAATCGTTTTACCCACAAGCGTGTCTAAGACTTCATCATGAAAGGGGTCTCCTCCCCGCCGTCGCAACACCAACTCCTCGTCTTTGGTGATAAGCTTGACGGCGGGGAAATCGCTTTTGGATCCGGCTGCAAGCGGTTTTTTGATCACTTGCCCGACAAATTTTACCTCATATTTTATGTCGTTTTGTTTTTTTTTCATTGAATTTGGATCAAACCAACACCTTTTGTTAAATCAGGATATTTATCGCGCATGAAGCTCTTTTACTTCTTCGATTTTCCCATTTAATTCTTTTACTACAATCAAGACGGTGTCTTGAATTCGGCCAAGTTTACCTTTGACTTTTCTCACAGATTTAGCAATGGATTTTGGTTTTGCAGCAGGTACCTTCGCGACCATTAAATGATAGGCGCCCTCACCGGCTGCCTTGCGTTTTGCAGGCAGGGACTTTGCCATTGTTGGATTACTGGCGCCATGAATCGCAAAGCTTTTTGGTTTGATTTTTACCACCAGGCCGAGGTCTTTGGCTATGGACATGAGGGATGACGTTAGTTTTTCATCAAGCTTGAGATCAGCTTTTGAATTCGTACCGGCAATAGCGCCCATCAAGAACAACCCTTTTTGGAACAAGGTTTTTCGCCGGCGTTTGCGAGTGCCCCAGGATTTCGCTTGTGGTCCTTTCGCAAAAACTTTTTCCGCTACCTTAACCGGGTGGATGGAGGGGTCTGCGGCAAGGAAAAATTGGGCAATTGTCTTTAAATCGGTCGGATCAAGCGGTGCTTGTCCGTTGATATATTGCTGGCGGGCTTGTAACAGCGCTCGTCCTAATGAAGCTCCTTTGAGCAGTTCACGGAAAAAAAACTGACAGATAAGATCCGCCGCACCATTGCCGTTTGCCGGACCATAAGCAATGGTTGTGCTGCCGAGGAAACCAAAGGCGCCAGCAGCCATTGCAGCGTTACAAATACCTTGTTCTCCTGCAAAAAAATCCGGATCGTAAAATTCGGCTCCATAACAGCACTCGGCAGCCACAACACTTCCTGTTCGCATGCGCCCGTTAAGGTGTGACGCCTTATGGGCAATTGGAAAGACGGATCCCGGCCCTTCACCGTAATAATTTGGATCTTCTGATGCGCCGTGCAAATTAATGAAATGAAGCATCGACTGAAGTTGTTGTTTGGTCCAGTTTGGGCCCTTGGGCGGGGATAATTGCAAACTACGGGTTGTGCCAAACAGTTTCTTCACACTCATTCTGGTGGATCCCTTCCAAACATCCGCGCTGATGGCAAAATAATTTTCATAGGCCCTGCGTCTGCCCGGGCGCCAGTTGGCTGCAGTTTCCAGAAGGTTAACCAGGTATTGGGGATCACGGTTGCCGTTAACATCCGGCAATCTTCCGACCACGCGTGTTGGTCCTTTGAAATTTTCCGCCTTCCGGCTGAAAGCCGCGTTACAGGCGTAAGGCAAATCGCTTGGGACTGCGGGGTCCCCGTCAGGGATTGGATTGCGTAGCGGCTGATGCGGCACGATATCAGGTGCCCCCAAAATCATAATATAATCAGGTTGTAATGATTCGTGCACGGCATCAATGGCTGTTTTGTTTTGTTTCGGGTCTTGGTGATCACGGACAGCAGATGCGTTTATCTTTTTCATATGCGATTGCAAATCCATCCCAATCAGAGAAGTGGAAACCCCTCGATTAGCGTCTGTATCAATGAGATCATTGATGGCTTTCTGAATGCTGTTCCAGCCACTGTTGCCATGCTTGGATCTGATTGCCTTTATATTGGTAACAATTATTTTTTTTGAGCTCATAACGCGCCTCTTTTTAATAATTGAACTGTTATTATCTATAATTTCATTTGACCCCTTAGCCTTTTGGATGCATTCCTGATAAATATGGTATCAGCAGCCATATTTTTTGATGATAACGCCTTGGGCGTTTTTTTCGACGCCTGGGCAGCGATTTCTACACGAAGCTGCGGATTGGTAGCCACATGAAACATGAGTTCTTCTCCGAATTCACTCAAGGCCGCACTCAGTTCAATAGGCTTGATTTTCAGCATACCACCAATCACCGTCAGCACGTGTCTTGGGTCTGAGTCCGGAAAATAATGCATAATTTCATCGAACTGGTTCACGGCCTTGGGTACAAGACTTGAATGCAACACCTTCATGCCGCCAGCCGCCGGTGTTTTGGGAAGCTGTGCTTTCAGTAATTTGGATGCATTGACAATGCCACTGCCGTATTTGTTGGTTTTCCATTTTGACGGTGTATCGACCCCGTGATTGAGGAGAACTTCTTTGAATACTGTTGCCAGGTTTTCCTTTCCGTAACGGTTAATGAGTTTTGAGCGGCCATGATATGCCAGCCAGAGAGCACAAATACCGGCGGTAGTGGCGACCGCGTGTGAGGTCCCATTGCTGCGGGATGTTGTGTGCTTATTGCCATCCTTGGTTTCTGCGCGCCAGACCGATTCTCCGGGTGCCGTTACATCCACCGCTGAGCCCCGTGCAGATCCGGACCATGGTTTTCCCTGGCAGTTACACGCCGCCACGGCAATGACTTCATCAAATTTGGCGGGAGATACGACGAACGGCCAAACATTGCCTGCAGCTGCCAACACAATAATACCATTATCAATCGCGGCTTGAATCGCGCGTTTTAAATAGCGAGGGCCAAACGGTCCGCCAAGACTCATGGAAATAATATGATCTTTATTTGCAATCGCCCGGTAAATGGCCTGACTTACTTTTTTAAAAGACAGATGAATGACGCTGGTCGATACCCGGTAAGGCACGAGTTTGGCCTTTGGGGCCGTTCCACTGACAAATGTAAAATTTTCGGATACCTGCAGACCAGTCCCACTCATAATCACGCTGGCAGTGCCGGTGCCGTGACTGGGGAATTCTCCGGTTAAAGGATCAATGGGGTCCGGCTGGCCCGACTCGAAATCATAGCCGCGATGAGCCAACACTCGCCCTCCCTTCCATATTTCCGGGTGTGGGGTGTAGCCGGTATCCGGGTGCCCGACAACAATCCCGCTGCCGAATTTTTTCCCCTTTTTTGCTTTAAGACCCCACGCCGCCTTGACCGAAGTTAGATCGAGGCTCCATTCTTCAGTGCTTGAGCATGCCTTATGTTTGGCGGATAAAAAGGATTTGGGTGGTAGTTGGGTGCTGGGAAAAACTTGCTCCGGCATGGGGTCCGCACCCGGAAGAATCAGTGCGGGTTCAGCTGAAGCGACGTCCCTGTGGCCTTCCAGGCGGTTGGCCATATCCCAGACTGCCGACACGGAAGGTTGTTTGCCCCCTGCCGGCTTGCCGACTTCGAACTCGCGCAGGCCTTCAGCCATAGGTGCAACCGTCCACTTTCCTTTCAAGGTCTGTTTGACCACTTGTCTTGCAATTCTTAAAGCTTCATCGGGCCGGGTGTGTTCGTTGCCGATCTGCATGATCAAGCCTTCGCACTTTACAGGGGCACCGGGTTTTGATGGTGTGGAGATGACAGTACCCATAGCGACCTCCTTTTTGGTTTTGTGTTAAGGGCCAATGTAATTAAACGAGGAAATGGGGGTCTGCCGTTGACTGTTAGTCCGATAGTCTAAAATCATTAAGAGTCAAAGGCAGACCCCTTTATATAAGATATTGCCTTCTGTATACTTGAAGAACATCGGCACTTGGACTCATATCTCTTACGAGGCTCAATACTCCGCGTATGGAATATCCCGATTCATCGGGGCACTTTCCCCTGTCAACGCTTCACCGGCAATGTTACCATTACCAGTGCATGACTCAGGGCTGATGTGGGTGGATAGTCCTTCATCATAGGACACTTTCAGTCCCTACTTCTTGCCGGTTTTAATCGGCGCACTCAAGCGTATATTTGGTCCCCTTCCCTTCAGCTGCTAATTTTACATTTAGGAGTTTTCTACCATAGTTGTAAGCTCTTCAATATAATCATTGAACTTTTCCTCCGTATCAAAATCAACTAGAGGCCTTTTCATCACTCCCATTATTGTTGCTGATAATTTGTATCTTGGAATCAACCATTTGATCTCTTTACCTTGTTCTAACGATGTCTCAATCTGTCCCATACACCTGAATATATGTCCACTTCTTTTGATGATAAATTTTTCCTCTTTTTTGGTCTCGGCTT
>DAOUUR010000328.1 GCA_030668045.1 bacterium | reverse complement strand
TATGAACTTCTTGGCGGGTGGGTCCTTCGGGAGGTTCATGTTATAGGTCTTGCTTCCGTCCAGATAGTCGCCATTGGCGTCCAGGTAGCCCCAGGCGTATAGCGATCCCTTGCCGATCAACTTCCAAACTATCGCCGGCGTGTTGACGGTTGCGAAGTAAAAGTACTGGGAACGCGCATCCAGGTTCCGTCCGCCCATTCCTCCATCCTTGAGGAACTCGTAGGATCCGCCTACGAAACCCCTCTTCCAGTGGCCACCCTCGTACTTAAAAGCGGACTTGTCGCGCTCGTACCAGAGCATGGTTCGTGCCGTCGCGTTGGCCACCTCGGCGGCTTCGGTCAGGATCTTCTTCATCCGGTCGTCGGGGGCAAAAGGCTTGCCCTTCTGGATGCCGATGGACGCAAAGATTCCGCGCAACTGGGGCTCGAGCATCTCGATCGGCTCGCGATCGATGACGGCGCGGAGCTCTTCATAGAAGTTGTAATCAGTGGAGTGAACAGTGTTGAATGCCTTCCCGGAAGCGTTGAAGAACTCCATCGCGGGCGGGTTCGCTGCCATGGAGAGGGGATAGATTTTCAGGCCTTCCCTGAACAACTTGCTGGAGAAGTCCGGCTTGCCGTCCTTGAGGAAGCCTCGCGCGATGAACCAGTTCACCCAGCTGGTTGACTTGGCGACGAAATAGCCATCGGGGACGTCCCCCTGCAGATGAATTTTATCGGGCGGAAGGATCAAGTACTTGCCGCCCTTTCCCCGGTCGGGGCCTGGAGGGCCCGTGTCGATCACGAAGCGGAAGAAAGCGTCGTTGACCGTCCCGGGGCCGGTCCCCGGCGGGACCTCGATCACCATCGGGCCGTCCTTCTTGAGGTCGAGAAAAACGCTGACGTAAACCGTATCCGTGTTACCGGTGAGAAACAGGGAATTGCTGTCCATTAGCTGATCGAAGATCATGACCTGGTTGTAGTTCTTGGCCCCGAGAGAAGCCTGTCCACGCCGAAACGCCTCGAGACTGGCCGCGGGGATCCCGTTCAAGAAGGTCTCAAAGCCGCGGATGTAGTCGAGGTGGTTGTAGAGCGCGGCGGCAGTCTTCTCGGTGGGGATTCCGTCGAAGAACTCCAGGGTGCCGACTCTCGTCTCCACCTTGTCCGGGGTCATGATCGACTCCGGGATCTTGTTGTTGTATCCAGGCGTCGGTTCTTGAGCAAAGGCTGCCTGTGTCATGAGCGCGGCGGCAAGCACAGCCGGTACCGCAAACACAGCGACCTTGTGTATGGTTCTATTCAGATTCATTAGGCTCCTCCTCCTGGACTTGTTCACTACGAGATGTTTTGACCTGCCTCACTGATTGGTACACCCATATCTTAGTGAAAGAATCCTCCCTCGTCTCTATAAGTATTATGTCCCACGAATCCCGGAATCACGTCCACCAACAAACCAAGCGGACGATTCCTTTAAAAATAGGAACACCAACCCAACAAGGAACAACACTAACGAGACACACCCCAGGACCGCGTTGACCGGATTGTGGGAGAGTTCCTCGAAGGTCGGAAGAATTTCGAGAGGCCAGCAAGCGACAAAGATTGCGACCATGGTCCATCTTGCCCAGTTCTTTCCCTTGCCGATCTGGTAGATCAATAAAATACTTGCGGCGTAGATCAGAAGTTTGGTGACTATAAAAAAATCCGGCGACCGGACATCAATGTGGCGGAGTACGGTGATGGTGGTCCGGACGGCTCCAATGGCACAAATCAGGTAAAACATCTTCACCGCGAGAGTCACCTTGGACGGTCTTTCAATCCGCTCATTTGCTCCCATAAGAACCTCCAGGTTCTCGGTGAGATTTGTATCCAATAAGCTATGGCCTGATCTCGATAGGCGTGCCGGGATCGACGGCCTCCCACACTTGGTCCATGTCCATGTTGCTCAGCGCTATGCAACCACGCGTCCAGGGGAAAAATTGAACGATTGGCGAGGCCCACCCCCAGCCATTTTTCTGGCCATGGATCATAATGTCACCACCGGGATTAACACCAAGTCGCTTGGCGTTTGCCCTATCTTTAGCATTCGGATAGGAAATGTGTATTGACTTGTGGAACTTGCTGTTCTGGTTCTTGTAATCCAACCAGTAGTGCCCTTCCGGTGTTCGTTCGTCACCCTGTTTCTGCTTGTGTCCCTTTGGATTCTGGCCAAAGGTGACATGAAATGAGGCGATGCGCTCCCCCTTACTCATGAGATACAAGCGACTTTTACTCTTGATGACAAGCACGGCATCCGCCTTTTGTGCACTCACACCGCTCACCGCCTGTAGGATCAGAAACAGGGCAATGAGCAGACCTTTACCAAGTGCTCTCATGTTAAGACAATTTAGGTATTTCATTCATCGTTAAAGACTACGACAACAGGGGTTCCAACGGGCGCCCACTCAAACATTGCTTTTGCATTATCATCCGTGAGACCGATGCAGCCATGCGAACCCACTGATTCTGTAATGTAAATATAAAAATAAGAGCGAAGGGTTGCCATACTGGTACCATGAATCGCTTTCCCGTCTTTTGAGAAGAACATAGTGTATGGCATCTCAGATCCGTATTTCTTGCTCGTATACTTCTCGTGTTTTTTAAAGATCTTGTAACTTCCGGCGGTGGTTTCCTTTCCCTCACGGCCGGTAACGATATCAAAAGTGTAAACCTCCTCGCCATTCTCCATGGCGACCAAGACTTGTTCGTCGATGTAAACCAAAATTTCCTTCTTTGCTCCTGCTTCACCACTCCATGCGAGCGGGGTAGTAATAAGAAGAAAGCCAACAAAGACTGACAGGAAAATATTATGGGCGAGGCTGCCGCTAAAATGATTTGCTATCATCACTCCTCCATGTATCTTCGTTCGTGCGTAAGGTTGCTTTGTTATTATCAAGTGATTCTTTAGCACCTCCATCGCACAAAGAAAACCGGTCACGATCTTCTTTAGCATGGCGTCCTCCTTTACCTTCGCGGTTTGATGGAAAAATCCGCGCATCGCCGCAACAAAACCCTTTCAATTTGGGGTTTTCGAAAGAAATCGTCCGGCCGGGGCATCCCCTGCCCGGGCCTCCCGAATGTTGCCAAAACGTAATCAATCACCTAAATAAGTTATGAAAATGATGGGTTGCTTACCCGCTTACTCCACATGTAGGTTTACGGCATAAAGAACTGTCAATGGATGGGGACAAATTTCTCTAAATGGACTGTATCTCTCGGTAAGAAAGATTTCAAGTGATAGCGGGTGGGGGGGAAGGGGGGGGTATACCCTCCGCGGCCGGGTCTACATCAACGGCCTGGAGGGATTCTTGAGCTACGCCAAGGAGCGGACCATCAAGCACCACGGAGTTTCCCCGCAACAGTTCCCCTATTACCTCAAGGAACTGGAGTTCCGATATAATCACCGCAAGGAGGACATCTTCCCGTTGATCACGAAGTGCCTGTGCAATCTGGTGCCAAAACATGACTAATCACCTAATTCAATATAAAGTTGATGTCGTTCTGTATAATAAGTTTCAGGCCGTTACGATGACCTGCCTCCTACGATCGGTCCACCCTGATCTTAGTGTAAAAACCTTTCGGGCATTTCTATCGGAATTTGGAAGGGGAAGCCG
>DAOUUR010000088.1 GCA_030668045.1 bacterium | reverse complement strand
GATTCCGAATCAACAACAGGGAGGTATCATGCTGGCAAAATCTATTATTTTCTGTTTCATTCTATCCTGCATCGTGGGGACCGTATCGGCGCAAAAGTGGGGGAAGATCACCGACGAAGAATGGGCGCTCACCGCTCCGCAAGACTATCCAGAGGCTAACGCCGTAATAATCTTCGCCAAGGCTCATCTGAATGTCAGCCTTGATAATATTGAGATCAATTATCACATCAGGATGAAGGCGTTCACTACCGACGGTGTCGAGGAAATCGGCGACCGTGCGATCTCATACCACAAGAAGTATGATAAGATCAAGAGATTCAAAGCGCACACCATTACTCCGGATGGGAAGAAGCACGAGGTTAAGAAGGATGCGATTTTCCAGAAGGAGATTGGCAGTTATCGGGAAAAGACGTTCACTTTTCCAGCGATGGAACCGGATTGCATCATCGAGTATCGGTTCTCCAATATTAGTGAACGGCTTCATCACCTGAAGCCGTGGTTCTTTCAGAATGAGGTCTATACGATGTACTCTGAATTCGCGGTGAGTTTCGCGAACGGTTTTGTGTACAATGTCTCGTACCAAAATGTACCGGTTCTGAACCGTCAGGCGAAGGTTGAGGAGATGATGGATGTGGATTCATATTTGATCTCGGGTGGGAAGATTCGAACCTTCACATGGACGATGGAGAACTTGCCGCCTATCAAAGATGAGCCGTATATGAGCGCCATCAATGATTATCGATCTTCTTTGCGGTTCCAGTTGGTTTCGTTTGAGAATCCCTATAACTTCATTAAGTATGTTGAAGGTTGGGATAAGATGGGGGAGAATTTCCAGAAATGGTGGATCGACGACTACTGTAATAAGAAAAATGATGTTAAGAAGATGGCCGAAGAAGTAACAGCCGGTTTGACCAGCCAGCGGGAAATTTCGATGGCCATTCACAAGCATGTAAGTGAACAATTTAAGACCTCGCGCGACTACCTGAATCGATACTATATGCGAGAAAAAATGGATGGCCTGTTAACAGAGAAAATCGGGTCGCCGGAAGAGAAGAATATACTAATGGTCGAAATGCATATGGCGGTCGGTATTCCATGCTGGCCGGTTGCAATAAGCCGACGAAGCCATGGCAAATTTGCTCCCAATAACCCTGATCTCCAGCAGTTTGACTATATCATAGCGGTTACCCAGCTTGACGATGGCTGGATATTCCTGGATGCTTCCAGCCACCTTTCGCCGTACGGAATCATCCCGCCGAGTTGTCTGACCTATGCGGGTCTGCTCATCAATGGTAAGCAATCAGAGCTTGTGAATATCGTCGTCAAATCGATTCAGTCGTATCGGGCCGATATCACCCGCATGTTTGTTTCAAGCGACGGTACGGTTGTCTGTAGTACCGAATGTCGTTACTCAGGTTATAAGGCTTCACAGTATGGACGCCGCTACGAGCGCAACGAGCCGGATGAGTTCGTAGAAAAATATTATCTCGAACGCCTGCCCGTCGACTATGTGCTTGACGATTTTAATTGCGAGTTAGATTCTCTCAGTCAGTTCCACATGACATTGAATTATTCAGCCGATGAGTTGGCCGAGCAACTCGATAATAACTGGATAATCAAGCCGGTCCGATATGCTTACCAGACCAATCCATTTGAGAGTGAAAAACGCCTCATACCGGTCGACTTTCAGTATCCCTTTGTCTATCACTCAATCGTCGAGATTCATACCGATTTTGCTGTCGAGCAGTCGATGCTTCCCGAAAATATGGCGAAGGAAATCAATGGCGCCAAGTTCACTCGTGTTTCAGTAATGTCAGATTCATGCATCGTCGTTGCCCATAAATTAGAGATAACTGAACCTGAATTCAAAGTCAGGCGCTATCAAGCACTCAGGGATATTTTCGACCTGGTGGCACGCACCTCGGAGGATGAGGTAACGCTGGTGCTGAAGGAATAGACGCATGAAATTCCTTTCCGGCTTGATTGTAATTTCCGTCCTGCTTGGGGTATTCGCTTTTTCGGTGGGTGCGGAGGAAGAACTGCCCAAAGCAGTTTATAATCGCCTGTCGTGGGACTGCAAAGTGGAGGGAAACAAATTTCTTCTGATCGTTGATCACAAAGTGACCATCAATGCTTCTCGCGGTGATGATTATGCCGAATTCGGCATCTGGATCAATAAGTTCGAGTCACTCAAGGAATTCGAGGCGACCGTATTCGGTGCTGATGGCAATAAAATCTATTCCCGTGACAAGGGGGACCTTGATAAAGCGTGCGGGTACGGTGGCTACTCTCTCTATGCCGACCAATGCTATTACTTCGTCGAACTCAAAGGTCCGGTCTACCCTTACTCGGTGGAATACCGCTATGTTGTCGAAGGCAAATCGCTCTTTTTCTGGCCGGGAGCAACGTTCCAGCGTTTTGTTCCGGTCGAGCTTGCGGAGTATACGCTTTCGATCCGCGATGAAGACGAATTTTCGTACAAGCAGTATAACTTTGATAATCCTCCTGAAGTAGAAATTGGCGATGGCTGGGACGTTTATCGCTGGCAACTCATGGATATACCGGAGCTGGAGAAGATTGATTACCTGCCTTATGGCTTATATCGCGAGACCTATATTGTCTTTCGACCCGAGGAAATGAAACTGGGGAAATACAAGTGCAGCGGTTCCGAATGGTCCGATATCGGACGCTTTGCGCAACCGATGTATGCCGATAATATCAATCCAACTCCTCCCAGCCGTATAACCCCTCTGCCCGACTCCAAGCCAGACCTGGTGAAAGCGCTCTACGATGAAGTAAGGGACGATATTCGCTATGTCTCCATCTCAATCGGTACCGGCGGGTGGGTCCCCCATGATGCGGAGACCGTCGCCGAAGTCCGATATGGTGACTGCAAAGATATGACGACACTCTTAATCTCACGACTGCGGCAGAATGGGATTGAGTCATATCCCGCTCTTCTTATGACACGCGACAAGGGCTGGACCGATGTCGATTTTCCGCGAAGAGCATTTAACCACGTTATCGCGGTGGCTATAGTGGACAATGATACGGTCTGGATGGATCCCACCTGCGACAACTGCGAGTACGGGCAGATTCGATGGGATGATGAGGATGTTCCCAGTCTGATCGTCACCGACAGTGGAGGTGTACTCCGGCAAACTCCTGCCGGCAAACCGGAAAACAACAAGACATCCCGATCAACATCATTTTTCCTGCATTCTGACCTGTCACTTGAGTTTGAAACACGCATGGAGATCATCGGCCACAGTGCGACGCGGATGCGAAATTATCTAGCCTCGTTCGATAAGGCCGACGAAAAGGAGTATATACACGACCAATTTCATGGAGCCAATAAGAAGTATCGCATAGAGTCATACACTATCGAGAATCAGGACGACTGTGAGAAACCACTTGTTGTCAGCATAGAGGCTCGGATGATCAAGAAGGCCCGAAAGATTGGCGATGTTATCTACATCGAACCGATGCTGTACAACTATCTGTGGGGTCTGGAAAGGGAAGATTTAACCGATCGAGATTGGCCGATCAATCTCTTTTACCCCGATCGTCGGCAGGATCATTATAGCTTGAAATGGGACAGTACGCTTGATGTATCAGGGATTGAGGTCTCAGCCAATGATAGCCTGAGGGTAAGTTTCGGCGACGTTTCGTTCGCCTCACAGATATGGGACGATTCGGTGACGGTCGATATGACCAAGACCTATTATGATTACGAAGTCGATACTTCGGCCTTCGATGAGTTCGAGTCACTGCGCGAAAAACTGAAAAACTGTTCCAAGAAACGAATCAAGCTAACCAGCCCTTTCGCTAACTAAAAATTATTATATACCAACCCGCGTAGCGGCGGGCTTTATGTCCGCCGACAGGGCTGGGATCAGCAGATTAATCTGATATCTGCCGCCCACTGACCACAAAAAAGCCTCCGGCAGTGGAGCCGGAGGCTTCAATATTTTTATGCGGAAGGCGGGACTTGAACCCGCACGAGTTTCCCCACTACCCCCTCAAGATAGCGTGTCTACCGGTTCCACCACTTCCGCATCTATTCATCTGATCTGATTCGATCAATTGCCGTCAGTTGCGGGAGCTGTCTCGCCTTCGCCGATGATTTCCTCAAGCGAGAGGTCGGCGGTATCGGCCACGATCGGTTGTTGCTCAGCCTGCTGCTGCATGGCCCGTTCGCGTTCAGCCTGTGCCTTCCGGGTGACGACCGATTCGCCGGTCACTCCGGCATCAGAACTGGTCGAGACTCGAGTGGTCGAAGACATATAAGCCAGAGCCAGGCAGTTGAGCATGAATACCACCGCCAGTACGGAAGTTGCCTTCGACAGGAACGAAGCTGCTCCGCGGCCGCCAAAAACAGCGCCACCGAGGCCACTACCACCGCCACCGCCAAATGCGGAACCGGCCAGACCTCCGCCTTTACTGGATTGCATCAGCACTACGCCGATCAGGGCGAAGCAGACGATAATGTGAATACCTAACCAAACTTCAAACAACGATTATACCTCCATTCACGCAGCATCAATTATTGCAACAAAGTCATCAGCCTTTAACGCTGCGCCGCCAACGAGGGCGCCATCAATATCAGGCTGCGACAACAAACCATCGGCATTATCCGGTTTGACCGATCCGCCGTACAAAATCGGAACCGTTTCGGCAGCTTCCTGGTTGAGGTCGGCGACACGGTTTCTTATGAACCGATGAACCGCCTGCGCCATCTCCGGGGTTGCTGTTTTGCCGGTACCAATCGCCCAGACAGGTTCGTAAGCAATAACCGATCTGGCGATCATATCCGGCGCAAACCCGGCCAGAACACCACCGATCTGAGAACCGACAACTTCTTCGGTGCGGTCAGCTTCCCGTTCTTCCAGCGTCTCACCGACACAGATTATCGGGATTAGTCCATCCGCCAGGGCTTTCTTTGCCTTAGCGTTGACAAGCTGATCGGACTCGGCATGATATTGCCGCCTCTCAGAGTGGCCCAATATAACGTAGGTTGCTCCAGCTGTCAACAGCATCTCTGCAGAGACCTCAGCAGTATAAGCACCCCGGTCGTGAACCGACATATCCTGAGCGCCGAGCTTGATCGGGCTATCTTTGAGAATTACATCGGCCAAATGTAACACCGGATAGGGCGGGCAGACGACCATAGCGCAATTCTCGGGGGTCCGGCTAGCGGCCACGAGAGCTTTTAGCAGAGCCTTAGTTTCCCTCGGAGTGCCGTTCATTTTCCAATTGCCGGCAATAACTTTCTGTCGCATATCAGACTGCTTCCGTCTTGGCGGCGTTGGTCAGTGCTTCGACTCCCGGAAGTGCTTTACCTTCAAGGAATTCCAGCGAGGCCCCACCACCGGTGGAGATATGGGTTAACTTATTATCAAGACCGGTCTTGCCCACCGCAGCGGCAGAATCACCACCGCCGACGATAGTCGTGGCTCCGTCAGCCGTAATCTCAGCCAGCAGTTTGGCCACGCCATACGTCCCTTCGGCAAACGGCTTGCACTCAAAGACACCCATCGGGCCGTTCCAGACAACAGTCTTAGCATTCCTTAGTTTGGCTGAAAAGAGCCTGAGGCTCTCTGGTCCGATATCCAGCCCCTTCATACCGGCCGGTATTTTGTCAATCGGCACGACCTGAGTCTGGGCATCTTCGGAGATATCGGTTGCAACGATGGTATCGGTGGGGAAAATGAGTTCCGTCCGAGAGCCTTTTGCTTTGGCGATAATCTCGCGGGCCAGCTCCACTTTGTTCTCCTCAAGGAGCGAATCGCCGATATCATACCCCATTGCTTTGGCAAATGTAAAGACCATGCCGCCGCCGATCAGAAGCATATCGACTTTCCCGAACAGATTGGAGATAACGTCGATTTTACCCGATATCTTGGCACCACCAAGAACAGCCGCAAATGGCCGAGCCGGATCGGCAAGAGCACTACCTAGATAGCGCAGCTCTTTCTCAATAAGAAACCCGGCTAACGACTGACTGAAGTGACGCGTGACACCCTCGGTTGAGGCGTGGGCGCGGTGAGCTGTGCCGAATGCATCGTTGACATAAACATCGCCCAGCGACGCCAGCTTCTCGGCAAACTCCGGATCGTTGGCCGTTTCTTCGGCGTGGAATCGAAGATTTTCCAAGAGGACGCAATCACCGTCCTGCATCCGACCAACAACATTGGCTGCCTCCGGTCCGATACAATCTTCGGCAAAGAGTACGTCCTGACCAAGAAGTTCACCCAACCGTTTGGCGATTGGGCGAAGCGACATTTCTGGAACCGGTTTGCCTTTGGGACGACCCAGATGCGAGCAGGCAATAACTATCCCGCCATCATCAAGGACCTTCCTGAGAGTCGGCAGAGCGCCTCGGATTCGGCGATCATCGGTAATGTTTCCGGCGGAGTCGAGGGGAACATTGAAATCGGCTCGAATAAGAACCTTCCGACTGCGGAAATTTACATCTGCAACAGTAACTTTATTCATAATCAGTAGCCTTCGGTGTCTAATGCATCATTTTGATCATGTCTACCATTCTACTGGAGAATCCCCATTCGTTATCATACCAACCGAAGACTTTGACGAAATTGCCCTGCGTCATGGTCATCAGCGAATCGAACACCGAGCCGTTCGGATTGCCGATAACGTCAACCGACACGATTGGGTCTTCGCAGTACTCAAAAGTCATGGAGAGCGGTTTTTGGGCGGCAGCTTTCTTCATTGCCGCATTGATCTCTTCGACAGTGGTTTCCTTTTCAAGGATAACGGCCAGATCGACCATTGAAGCATCGACAGTCGGGACCCGGATCGCGCAGCCATCCATCTTGCCCTTGAGAGCTGGGAACACTTCGGCGATCGCCTTGGCCGCGCCGGTCGTAGTTGGAATCATCGAGACAGCAGCAGCGCGGGCGCGACGAAGATCGGAGTGCGGGAAGTCGAGAATTTGCTGATCGTTGGTATAGGAGTGAATAGTTGTCATGAAGCCTTTGACGATACCGAAGTTCTCCATCAGTACTTTGACCATTGGGGCCAGGCAGTTGGTCGTGCATGAACCAATTGAGATAATATCGTGTTTCGCCTTGTCGTACTCATCGGCGTTGATACCGGGAATGAAGGTTCCGTCATGACCCTTAGCCGGTGCGGAGATGAGCACCTTCTTGGCGCCTGCCTTGATGTAGGCCATAGCCTGGTCTTTTGAACGGAATCTTCCGGTGCATTCCAGCGCTACATCGACCCCAAGATTGCCCCAGGGTAGTTTGCTCGGGTCTTTCTCGGCTGTGATCGGGATACTCTTGCCGTCCACAATCAGGTTGTTCCCTTCGCAACTCACCTCTCCGGGATAGCGACCGTGAATCGAATCATACTTGAGAAGGTAGGCCAATGTTTTGGCATCGGTTAGATCGTTAATAGCAACAAATTCGAGATCAGTGTTGCGGGCGGCTTTGAAAACCAGCCGGCCAATACGCCCAAATCCATTTATTGCAACTTTCATCTTCGTGATCCTCCGTGATGTGTCTTATCCTTATTGCCATTTTTCACTGAAGAATATAGATATTTAATTCCGACCGCAACCGTAAATGCCGAGTAATCGGATGCGTAAACAAGACTTTTGGAGAATTCTATCGGCATGTAGCGGGTACTCAATTCCAGTCCGACTGAGCTGCTGACCGGCCAGTCAATTCCGCCGCCGATACTGTACCCCAACTTGGTGGCCGATTCTTCTTCAAATTCGGAATAGTAAAAAGCGGTCGTTATCTGGACGTTGCGGCGCCCATAGAAAACGCCACCGGCCAGCGATACGTATGGCTGAAACTTCAGGCTCATTCCGGAGAGAGGGTAGAGTTTGATCCCGGCCAGAATCGGGTAGACCATCAGGTTGCCGATATCGGTATC
>DAOUUR010000239.1 GCA_030668045.1 bacterium | reverse complement strand
CAGTTTGCTCCGCGGCGGGTTGCCCGGCCGAGAGTGTGAGCAGGGCAAATAGTAGCGTGACTACACTTAGTTTGATTTTCATAAGAAACCTCCTCAGAATGGGTTCGGGGAAATATATGATTAACCAGTCCCCGTTATCATGCTGGTCCTAAGTTAGTCTCAATGGTATCCCCGTCAAGTTATTTGTTGGGTTGACGGCGGGTGGCACCCTCAGACTCGGGGAGGGGTGAAAAGCATTTGTAGGTCAGCGTTGCTTGCAACCTGACAAACGAACTAACAGGCCTGGGCAATGCACATTTGTTAGTTCCCCTTTGTCCACGGACGCTGTAAAGCACACCTTCTCTTTCGTAGTGGCTTTCTGGCTTTGCGGAATTTCTAAGCGTGTTGTTGCATGCGTTATCAATCAAGATAACAAAACAATACGCCGCCAGGGGATCGAACCCCGGACCCGCTGATTAAGAGTCAGCTGCTCTACCAACTGAGCTAGCGGCGCAGTGGCGTAGCCACACTTTTGTGACTACGAAGTTGCCCAAGATAAGGCTACAAGCCCGCCAGCGCAAGCCCCGATTTGACCGGCAAGCCGGGTTCCGGCCCACTCCCCGCCATCAGCCATTTGCTAGCACTTGCCCCGATTTGACCGGCCGCAACGCACAAAACAGCAAAAAAACTTTTCAGTCCCCCGCCCCTCTCCGATACCCACTTGGTGAAGACTGACACTTTTTGGTCTGATTTTCGCGATTTTGAACTGCTGGCTACAAAAAAGGCCAACATTTGGCCAAAAAGATCGACCTGCCATCATAACACACTACAACACAACGTGTTAGATTTCCTGTGGAACTGGCCAAAGAACAGGAGTTGGCCGCAAAAATGCCCGAATTCAGAGTCTTTCCGTCCGGGCTGGGCGGCGATTTGCTCTTGTTTCCCTGCCGTTTAGGCTTAAAACACCCTATCAAAAAAAAATCAAATAATCTTGCATTTTTCCCTTGACAAATCTTCCAACTTTGTTACCTTGGTAGGGCAATCGGAAAGTGTTACTCTTTCTGTGGATTACCTAATATCGTCCGCCCGGGTAGGCGCTCAACCTGCCCGGGTATTTTTTTGTCCTATAGTTCGAATCCCCACCGCCTCACCCGCTGAATTCTCGATTGACACCCATCGGGTGTTCGCATACCTTGAACACTCATGAATACGCCGAACAAATTAACTCTGCTACGGGTATTTCTCACCCCCGTGTTCATGTACTTTTTTCTCTTTGACAACTTCTACATGCGCATCATTGGCCTGGCTCTGTTCATAATTGCGGCTCTGACTGATCTTGCCGATGGCTACTACGCTCGCAAGTACGGCATCATCACCGGGTTCGGCAAATTTATGGACCCCCTCGCCGACAAGATTTTGGTTTCATCGGCGCTGATCGCATTTATCGCCCTTCGCTACGTCTCACCGCTACCGGTCCTGTTGATAATCGGCCGCGAGTTTGCAATAACCGGGTTGCGGTTGCTGGCGGCCTATCGGGGGGTTGTCATATCGCCGAGTTGGGGAGCCAAGCTGAAAACATTTCTTCAGATGGTCGTTGTTACAATTCTGATCCTCTATATTACACTCCTGACAACGCTGCAGCATTTTGAAAGTCCGGCCTTGGCGTTCCTTGAATTCGATTACTATTTCTATTTCAATTTATTATTATGGCTGACAGCCGTGATTACCGTGTGGACCGGCATTGATTATGTCCTGAAGTATTTTTATATGATCAGATCGGTGTTGAAATAGATGGCAACCATGAAAGACAAAATCGCAACGCTGGTTGCAACCGGCCTCTATTCGGGATACATGCGTCCCTATCCGGGAACGTGGGGAACGATACCGGCCTGGTTGATAGCATACTTCCTTATTGGCGGTGATACGCTGGCGCTGTCGATCGCTGCGGTCGTCTGTACTGCAGTTTCAGTATGGGCTGCCGGGAACGCCGAGAAGTCGCTGGGGCATGATGCCCGCAAGATAGTTATCGATGAATGGGCCGGTATGTTTATATCGTTGATACTGGTACCATTTTCACCGGCGACTTATGCTCTGGCATTTTTCGCGTTTCGGTTTTTCGATGTCGTCAAAATTCCTCCGGCGGCGCAGGCTGAGAGACTTCCCGGTGGCTGGGGTGTAACGGCCGATGATGTCGTTGCGGGGATCCATGCCAACATTGCGGTCCAGATTTTTCTGTATGTAATTAACCGCTTCGAGTTGGGCGTTCCTTTCTTCAGTTAGGTAGAGCTGGTGTCATGGATGTAGAGATCATCACCATTGGCGACGAAATAATCTCCGGCTATGTAGTCGATAGCAACGCCTCCTTTATCGCCCAACAACTTGAAACAGCCGGTCTGACTGTGAAGTATCGCAGTTCAGTCGGTGACTCTGTCGAGCAGATGGAAGAAGTTTTTCGACTCGCTATCAGGCGTGCTTCGTTGGTCATTTGCACCGGAGGTCTTGGACCAACCGATGATGATGTCACCAGAAAAGCAATCGTCAAAGTATTCAAGCGCAATCTGATCTATCACGAAGATGTTCTCAATGATATCCGCAAGCGTTTTGAAAAAAGAGGCGTGGAGATGCCGGGCATAAATCAGAATCAGGCTCTGTTACCACAAGGAGCTGCGTTCTTTCCCAACAAGTTCGGTTCGGCGGTGGGAATTTGTATCGCCGAAGAGGGGAAGATATTCATAGCTCTGCCGGGCGTACCTTTTGAGATGAAACAGATTGTCACCGACAGTGTTGTCCCGTACCTTCGCAGCCTCAAGACCGGACAGGCGCTTAAAGTCGTAACGCTGCGGACAACGGGCGTAATCGAATCAAAGTTGGCCGAGTTGATCAAACCGAACCTGAAACTTCCCTCCGGTGTGAAACTGGCCTACCTGCCCTCGGCCAGCGGCGTGACTCTCCGCATCACCGCCACCGGTTTAGACGAAGGCGAAGTTGACAACAGAGTGCGAGAGCTCACCCGCTATCTCGAATCAGTGGCCGGAGCCTACATCTATGGTCGCGACTCCGACTCACTGGAATCAGTCGTGGGACAACTGCTGAAAGACAACGACAAAACTCTGGCCGTAGCCGAATCATGTACCGGCGGTCAACTCGGCATGCTGGTAACATCGGCGGCTGGCGCTTCGTCATATTTTCTCGGCGGCCTCATCGCCTACGCCAACGAAATCAAGATAGACAAGCTCGGCGTTGCCTCCGAGATCATTGAGCAACACGGAGCAGTCTCCGAACAATGCGCCGAGGCGATGGCTGTTGGTTGTCGCAATCTCTTCGGTACTGACTATGCGCTTTCAATAACCGGCACCGCCGGACCCGAAGGTGGTACAGATACCAAGCCGGTAGGGACGACTTTCGTAGCTCTCGCCTCAGCTCACGGCAACCGCATCTATGAATACCACTTTGCCTCAACCCGAGAGTTCAACCGCACCCGTGCCGCCCACGCCGCCCTGGAGCTACTTCGCCGCGACATACTGGATATCAAGTAATGCGTCTTTTTCTCGCCCTGCCTCTCCCTCAACAGATTGAGAAAGAACTGATCCAAATTCAGAACCAGCTGATCGAGAAGCGTGGAAATGTCAAATGGGTCCGGTTAGAGAATATCCACCTCACCGTTCGATTCTTTGGGGAGACCAACGAGAAACTGGTTAGCCCGCTTCGTGAAGAGATCAACACAATTGCGGCCAGCTATCAACCAATCGAAACATCTCTTGTCTCGCTGGGTGCTTTTCCAAATCTGAACCGACCCCGTGTGATCTGGGCGGGACTATCGGGTGGGGTTGATATCCTGAACCTGCTGGCCGAGAAGATAGAAGCTGCTGCGCAAAGACTCGGCTTTGAACCTGAGAAAAAACGTTTCAAAGCTCACTTGACCCTTGGCCGTGTTCGTAACAGTCGCGACCTCGATGATCTGACAACTTTTATGAACTCATTCAAGGTGAACGAAACCCCGTTTCGGTTTGAACAACTGGTGCTGTTCAAATCAACGCTGACTACCAAGGGACCAATCTACGACCGCCTGCACGAGGCACCTCTCGGCACTGCTCGGTTCGACAGCTAAAGCAACTCCTCAAATTCTATCTCGTCGCGCAGGGGGATACCGTGCTGTCCGATCTTTGCGATTGTCGGTTTCAGTTGTCGGGAATGCTCAAGAGCGTTGACATGCACGGCAGCGATAGTCATTCCCCGCCGTTGATAAAAACGGATGGCATCAAGGTTGTCATTGGTCGTGATCAGCCAGAGCCTGCAACAGGCCCGTTGGCGAGCGATGGTGCGGACTGTTTCCATCAAGGCCGTACCGACTCCTGAGAATTTTCTGAACGCATCAAGGGTGACAACTTCACACTGATCGCCAATGATCTCAAATGTCACCAGTCCGATCCGTTCTCCGTCATCATCGGAAGCATAGAAACCCTCGATCTCCGACGGATAGACTTTGCGTCCGCGCGTGATAATAAAATCGGCACCCCATGTGCGGACAATCTCCATCAGCCATGTTTTGTCCTGTTCGGTCACCGGATGGATTTGTAGCGCCATCAGCACTCCCCAATAATGTTCAACTCAGGCCAAGCCCGGCATCATAGATAAACCAGCCACCCAGATAGAGAAGGAAGGCGGCGCATATCAAGATGAGCAGTCGCAGTCCTCCACCCATCAGCAACTTTTTTCCTTTCCAGAGAATTAGCGAAACGACCGTGTACCAGACAAAATCGGAGAGAATATGCCCAAAATAGAAAACCACTGGCCCCACTATTCCAAACTTCTT
>DAOUUR010000139.1 GCA_030668045.1 bacterium | reverse complement strand
TTAAGATATTGACGGCCATGTAGAAGCCCCGGCCAACTTCACCGAGAACATTCTCTTTTGGGACCTTAACATCGTTGAGGCTGATCTCGCGAGTATCGGATGCCTTGATACCCATCTTCTTTTCGGCCGCACCAATGGTCAGCCCTTCGGCGTCAGCGTCGATTATAAAGCAGGTCATCCCACGATGGCCGGCCTCGGGGTCAGTCTTGGCAAAGACAATAAAAAGTCCAGCGTGAACAGCGTTGGTTACAAACGTCTTGGTGCCGTTGAGCAGGTAATGATCGCCTTTGTCCTCGGCAGACGTTTTCAAAGCAACGACATCGGTACCGGCATCCGGTTCGGTGATACAGTAGGCGCCGATTTTTTCACCGGCAGCCATCGCCGGTAGATATTTCTGTTTGAGGTCATCGGAGCCATAGAGCTTGATGATCTCACAGGTCAGCGAATTATGAACCGACAGCATGATACCAAACCCGGCGCAACCGGCGCAGATCTCTTCTAGGAAACCCATGAACGTAGTGGCGCTAAAACCGAGACCACCATATTCCTCGGGAACGGTGAACCCGAAATATCCCAACTCCGCGCACTCCTTGATCAACTCGGGGGGCGTTATGCCTTCTTCGTCATACTCCATCGCATTGGGATAGAGCCGTTTTTCGGCAAAATCCCTGGCCATTTCCTTAAACTCAAGGTCTTCCTCGGACAGGAAAAAATCCATACCGCATCTCCTTACTTATTATAGTCGTAGAACCCTTTACCAGTCTTGCGACCCAGGTATCCGGCCTGTACCATCTTTTTAAGCAACGGGCATGGACGATACTTGGGATCCCCAAGGCCCTCATGAAGAACCTCAAGAATAGCCAAACATACATCAAGACCTATAAAGTCCGCAAGCGTAAACGGACCCATCGGGTGCCCCATCCCCAGTTTCATGATCTCGTCAATCGCTTCGATAGTTCCAACGCCTTCCATGTAAGCAAAAGTTGCTTCGTTGATCATCGGCAACAGAACGCGATTGGCGATAAAACCGGGATAGTCGTTGACTTCTACCGGCACCTTGCCCAGTTTCTTGGCCAGGTCGGTAATCAGAGTAGAGGTCTCATCAGAAGTTGCAATGCCGCGAATGAGTTCGACGAGCTTCATCATCGGAACCGGGTTCATAAAATGCATGCCGATGAACTTCTCGGGGCGGCTTGTCGATGCAGCCAGCTTGGTGATCGGCAACGATGAAGTATTGGAACCGAAGACCGTATCTGCGCCGCAGACTTCATCGAGTTTGGCAAATATCTGAAGCTTGATATCGAGGTCTTCGATAACAGCTTCAATCACAAGTTGAGAATCCTTGGCGACACCCAGATCGGTGCCACTCTTGATCCGGCCGAGGATAGCATCTTTGTCGGCCTCGGTGATCTTTTCTTTCTTGATGAGACGGCCGAGACTTTTCTCAATGGTGGCCATCCCGCGCTGCACGAACTCGTCTTTAATGTCGACGAGGTTAACATTGAAACCGGTCGCTGCAAAAACCTGGGCGATGCCATTTCCCATCGTCCCGGCGCCGATTATCGTTACATTCTTGATATCATCGAGTTTCATTTTGTTCTCCTGAACTTATTGTAGATTAGCACATTTCAATGGCCATTGCGACGGCATGACCGCCACCGAGACAGAGCGTAGCCAGACCTTTCTTGAGGCCGCGATCTTTCAGAGCATACATAAGGGTGACAAGAACACGAGTGCCCGAAGCTCCGATCGGGTGACCAAGGGCAACAGCGCCACCATGTACGTTGACTTTGTTCCAATCCCAGCCGAGTTCTTTTCCATCGGTCAGAGCCTGCACCGAGAACGCTTCGTTGGCTTCGATCAGATCAAAGTGGTTGATGTCCACGCCCATCTTGTCCATCAGCTTTCTGACTGCGTAGATCGGTGAGTAGAACAGATCTTCGGGTTTCGTCCCAGCAACGGTGTAGTCGATAATTCTGGCCATTGGTTTCAGATCTTTTTCCTTGAGATATTTTTCTGAAACGACCACAACTGCAGCACTGCCATCATTTAGACCGGGGGCGTTACCGGCAGTCACCGTACCGTCTTTGACAAAGGCGGGTCGAAGCTTGGCCAGTTTTTCAGCGGTGACACCCGGACGGGGGCATTCATCCTTGTTGAAAATGATCGGATCAGCCTTCCTCTGCGGAATTTCGATCGGGAATATCTCCGCATCGAACTTGCCCGCCTTCTGAGCCGCAACTGCCTTGGCATGAGAATTGGCGGCAAAAGCATCCTGCTCTTCACGGGTAATGTTCGATTTTTTTTGAGTGTATTCTGCTGCATTGCCCATGTGATAGTTGCCAAAACTATCCCAGAGACCATCGCTGATCATCAGATCATCCAGTTTTTGATGACCGAATTTCACACCTGTCTTGGCTCCACGTATAGCTAACGGAACCTGCGACATGGATTCCATCCCACCGGCTATGATCACATCCTGATCCCCGGCCTTGATCGACTGTGTGGCCAGCATCACAGCCTTGAGACCAGAGCCACAGACTTTATTGATCGTCATCACTGCAGCTTCGGGCGGTACGCCGCCATGAATTGCCGCCTGGCGCCCCGGGGCCTGTCCGGAACCACCCTGAACTACTTGTCCCATAATAACTTCTTCGACATCGGCAACATCAATACCGGAGCGTTTGACAGCCTCCTTGATGGCCAGAGCACCAAGTTGCGGCGCGGTCATTTTACCAAGGCCACTGTGCAGAGAACCGATCGCACTGCGGCAGCCAGAGACGATGTAAGCTGCTGGTTTTTCACTCATTTAGCTATCCTCCGAGTAATTGTATCTGTGAACATTTTTCCTATAATAGTGAATCAGGGAATGGGGCGCAAGTGAATCGTTTCACAAAATATCAGAGAGCCGGGCGAGCAGAATCATGCAATCTTGGACGATAGTCGGGGTGAATACGTACCATTTTTCAGTCCTCTGGTCTCGTATCGCCTTGTCCGTGCGAGGTTTTCTCTTTGTTCTCAAGTCTTTTCACGCAGAAACAGCCGCCATAAGATGGCAACTTTTTGCATTTATGAAGTAAAGTTTCTTTGCATTACAACCGAATAAAGCCGAAAACAAGCGAAATTTACCTGAACACCCAACCTAGGAGGTTGAGATGAAGAAGTTTCTATTAACCCTGATCGTACTGATCGGTTTTGCCCTGAGCGCCAATGCACAGGTGCCGACACCGTTCAGCTTCTATGCCGGTGGCGCAGTGAGTATGCCTGCGAGTCCGGAAGGCTTTGATGCCGGATGGAAAACCGGATGGCACGGCATGCTGGGTGCCGGTTACAAAGTGATGCCCTCGTTCCAGTTGATGGGCAAAGCTGAGTACCATACTTTCGGTCTTGAATCAGATATTCTGGCCGGTATCGAAGGCGGAGATTACAATGTTATGATGTTCGGCGCTGATGGCCGATTCAACATCAACATGCCCGCGGCTCCGGTCGCCCCGTTCGTATTTGGTGGCGTCGGACTGGCCAACATGAAACTATCTGAGTTTTCAGGACCTGCCGGGACGGAGCTTGCAACCGCATTGCTGAATGCCACGTCCCCTGAGGATCAGAACAAGATGTATTACAACGTGGGTGCCGGGTTCGAATTGAAAACCGGACCGTCACTCAAGCTGTTTGCCCAGGTACGATACGTTGGTATCCAGACCGAAGGCGAATCCACAGCATTTATTCCGATCACACTCGGGGTAAGATTCTTCTAAACGGGGATCACATAGTATGAGAAAAGGCTGGAGCATTTGCTCCGGCCTTTTTTTGTGGCAAGGCAAGCCACTTTCTTGTAGCGGCAAGCCACTGAGGATATTATCTTTGTTATACAATGCCACAGTGTCATTGAGTTGCAAGGAGGTTACATGCGTAGACTGATCGCTCTTACTTCTATCTTCGTCGTCCTGACCGTCAATCATCTATGGGCAGAAGAGGGCTCTACAGGACACCTATATCCTGCAGTTGGTCTTGCAGGTTTCATCGGCGGAGACGGCTATTCAAACGCGCTCCAAATGAGCTTCGGGCTCGGTTATGAATTGGCAAAGCCGGTGGATGTTGTCTTACGATTTGGATATCACCCATTTGCGAGTACGGGAGGACTTTTCGCGGATGCCTCCCCCATATACGTGGTCGGTGGAGATGTCCGACTGTTTCAGGCATCAGAAGAGTCGCCACTTAATCTGTTTGCATTCGGCGGAGGGGGTCAATACACTCCGAATGACTTCAGATCACCCTGGTATGCGAACTTCGGTTTTGGCCTGGAATTCAGAATATCTAAGCACTTGAATCTCTTTGGGGAATACCGGCGCTACTCAATCAGAAGTGACTTCACAGCCTTCATGTTTGGCGTGAAGATATAACACCTGCCCCCTCAGCCTCTGCCTCCAACTCCAGCTCGATGATCGGGTTCTCGGTGTCAACCTGGTCGCCCTCGGCAAAGTTGATTGCTTTCACTTTCCCTTTCGCCTTGGAATTGACCTGGTTTTCCATCTTCATCGCTTCGACCACAACCATAGGTTGCTTGATATCAACCTCATCCCCAACCGCTACGAAAATCTTGACGATCTTCCCGGGCATAGGGGCAAGTATCTTGTCTTTTTCAGCGCCATGATCACCGGCAGCGCCACCAAAATCGTTCTCCGAAGGTTCCTTGACTTCCAGCAGGACCGAGTCACAATCGATATAGTAGACACCTTTGTGCTTCACCACTGCAATCGCAGCTTTAGTACCGTCGAGAATGGTCGAGTACCGATCACCACCGAGCGGTCGTAGATCAAACTCGCTCTCCCCCACTTTGATCTTCAGCAGATCGCCATTTTTCTCGCCGGTCGTCGTGATGGAGTCACTGTCGTTGAAAACGAATTCTGCGTTATTCATTGATCGAGTCTCCAATCTGCCAGCTTCCGGTTGTCTGCCACACCGACGATGTCTCCCTCGTTCCGGAGACCGAAGGTGCCACAGTCGTTGTCATTGACGCTGCCATAGCGGCGGCAACGGCAATATTTTTGTAGTCATCAAGATCAAGTTCACGCTCACCCATGTGGGCATCGATAAAATTCGTGAACGTATTACCGGCCCGGAACTCAGGATGATTCATGCAATCAATCATGAATTTCTTGGACGTCTTGACACCGAGAATCTTGTAGTGGTTCAGGGCGTCGGCCATCTTGGCTATGGCCATGTCGCGGTCGGGTGCATGAACGATCAGTTTGGCCATGATCGGATCATAGTCGATAGTAACTTCAACATCCTGCATGATACCGGAATCAACTCGAACTCCCGGTCCAACCGGTTCGCTGTAGTGGACAATCGTTCCGGTCGAGGGGAAGAAATTGTTCTCGCCATCCTCAGCATAGATTCGACACTCTATGGCATGACCTCGCTGAGTCAGATTCATAAATTGCTCACTTAAAGGCTGACCGGCGGCGATGCGAATCTGCTCAACCACAAGGTCAGTGCCGGTCACCATCTCCGTTATCGGATGTTCCACCTGAATACGGGTGTTCATCTCAAGGAAGTAGTAGTGGCCGCTCTCGTCGAAAAGAAACTCAACCGTCCCGGCGTTAACATAACCCGCCGCCTGTGCCACCTTGACCGCAGCGGCACCCATCTTAGTGCGAATCTCATCGGTTAGAGCCACCGATGGTGTTTCTTCTATGATTTTCTGATGACGACGCTGGATCGAACACTCGCGCTCGAAAACATGAACAGTGTTGCCATGCGTGTCGGCCATTATCTGAAACTCGATATGCCGGGGATTTACAATGTACTTTTCCAGATAGACGGTATCGTCATCGAAAGCATTCTTTGCTTCACGTCGGGCGGCATCGAGCGAAGGTTCCAGATCATCGGGCGACTGCACCATCCGCATACCCTTGCCCCCGCCACCGGCAGCAGCTTTGATCATTACCGGGTATCCGGCCTCAGCAGCGACTCTGCGATACTCTTCGATGTCCGAGGAGGAACTCTTCATCCCGGGGATTAGCGGAACACCGGCATCGGTCATCTTGACGCGTGACTCAACTTTGTTGCCGAGTAGACGTATCGCCTCCGGTGATGGGCCGATAAAGACCAGGCCGTTACTCGCGCATGCCCTGGCAAATTCGGGATTTTCGGCAAGGAAACCATAGCCGGGATGAATTGCGTCGCATCCTGTTTCTTTGGCGGCATTGATGATCTTGTCGATATCAAGATACGATTCTCTTGGCGGCGACGCTCCGATATGCACCGCTTCATCGGCCAGCAGACGATGTTTACTCGTGGCGTCGGCATCCGAATAGACCGCCACCGATTTTACGCCGAGCGTTCGGCAGGCATTTATTACACGTACAGCTATCTCGGATCGATTCGCGACAAGTACTTTTGAAAACAGTTTATCCATAGCAGTAGATTGAGTTGGCTGTTATTCTCTCACCCATTTAGGTTTTCGTTTATTGAGAAATGCGTCCATACCTTCCTGTCCCTCATCTGAAATGCGCAGATGAGCAATCATCTCAGCAGTGTATGGTTTGAATTGGTCGGGCGGCATCGCCGGAACCTCGCTCACCAGCTTTTTGGCCATCGCCACCGCCTCCGGCCCCGATGACAGCAACGCCTTGATGATA
>DAOUUR010000339.1 GCA_030668045.1 bacterium | reverse complement strand
CGCTGAGTCCCGGGACGATCACAAGAAAGGTGTCGAAGCGTTCGACCAAGCACTCAAGCTGGCTTCCGATGCCGGAGTGCCGTTTGAAAAAGCGGAGATTCTGGTCGCGGCCGGTCTGAGCAAACTGTTCCCAACGAAACGACGTTTGAACTTTCTGTTCCGCGCCGAAGAGTTCTATACACGGAACCGGATCAATCACAAGCTGCAACAGATCGAGAAGTTGATCGCTGATGTCGCAAAGGTCAAACCATCAAGCATGACCGAAGAGAAAACATCGACGGGAACTCCTGCCCGTGACGAGTTTATCACGGCCTGCCCGGCTATCCGACAATTTAAGTCACAACTCCCGGCTATCGCAAGGTCCGATCTGCCGCTGCTGTTGACCGGACCAACCGGTGTTGGGAAGGACCAGATGGCGCGCCATTTTTATGGTCTTTGTCGACCGGGTAAACCGTTCGTGGCAGTCAATTGTGCTTCTGTTCCGGAGACGCTTCTTGAATCGGAGCTCTTTGGATACCGTCGAGGCTCCTTCACCGGCGCCGACTGCGACCGGCAGGGTTTGTTCCTGGCGGCCAACGGTGGCGTCCTCTACCTTGATGAAATCGGCGACATGCCACTGGCCCTTCAGGCCAAACTGCTCGGCGTTCTGGAGCGGCGCAAAGTGCTACCGCTGGGAGCGACGATGGCAGTTGATCTTGATGTCAAACTGGTTGTAGCCACCAACCGAAACTTAGAGCAGATGGTTGAGGTGGGCACGTTCCGACGAGACTTGTACTATAGGATCAGTGGTATCAGTTTTGAAATCCCGGCTCTTCGGGACCGCAAAGAAGATATCCCGCTGCTGCTGAATCACTTTGTAACCTGTAGCAACGTACTCGGGCGAGAATGCAAATTCCCCACCGAATTGCTCGTGCGATTCATTGAGTACGACTGGCCCGGCAACACCAGAGAACTGGTCAACAAGGTGATGAAGCTGGAGGTCATGGCGGAGATGGTGTCCGAAGGCGACCTGACCGAACTGGCTCATTCGATTTTTGCACCCGAGACCGAAGCAATTGAACGCTCGCTGTTTGAAAAGGTCGAAGAGTTCGAACGCCAGTTGATAACCGAAGCAATGTTAGCTGCGGGCGGTAACAAGTCCAAAGCGGCTCGCATTCTCGGAGTTCACGAGGCGACCATTCGGACTAAACTCAAACGGCACGAGATCAGTCGAGAAGGAGGTATCGCCAACCGGCAAGCATCCTGATTGATTGACCTGACATTTGCGGAGGCAAGCCTCTACACAGAGACGAGTCTATACACACGAGACGAGTCTCTCGGATGGTCGCTGTCAGACCGATCCGACCGGCGAGCGATAATTGCCGGTCGTTCGTAAGATGTAACGAAATCAATGCATTCCTTGGTAGCGGTAAGCGCTTATGAAAACAGCGCTTACCGCTTTTTTTGAGCCACCGTTCGTATAAACGTACGAATCGCCAGAATCAGCCCACCTGCAACAACAGCACGGAATGTTTGTAACCAACACAGCTACAACAACATAGAGGAGATAATAGCCACGTTTTCGCATTGTGGCATCGTGGTTGCTTTCTATCAGAACGTCATTCAGACTCCTTGAGCGCTGCTCTCAGCTCAAGCCGTTTTTCTCTTTGGTGGATGTCGCCCGTGTATGAGGGGTACGCGGGCGATTATTTTATTACACTAACTCCCAGGCGCTGGTGCTATCTCCATAAAGTGACGAATCAGCCGGACGGTTAGTGCAATGCCGGCTCACCGGTCCACCGGAGATTCCTCTCTTGCCGAGCGCGTGCAAATTTGATATTTTCCCGGATTGCTGATACTCGACCTACAACAAGGCGTCGCCAATGAAACTGCTGGTTGATTCCGAAGAATTCTGGGCCTCACTAAAGGCAGATATTGCCTCGGCGCGCGACTACGTCTATCTCCAGACACTATCATTCGAAGGCGATACGGTTGGAAAAGAGTTGTGCGCCCAGCTGAAAGCCTGCACCGCTACCGACGTGCGAGTAATAGTCGACTGCTACACCAAGTATATTATCTCCGACAGATTTCTCTATACGCCGGGGAATTTTCGTGACCCCAAGCTGCGCCATGAAGCCAAAGAGACTCACCGCATGATTGATGACATCCGACAACACGGGATCAGCGTCAAGTGGGTCAACCCGGTCGGTTTCCTGCTCCACCGGTTTCCATCGCGTAATCACAAGAAGATGGTCATCATCGACGGTCGCATTACGTATATCGGCGGTATCAATTTCAGCGAACACAATTTTGCCTGGCATGATATGATGCTGCGGCTTGACAATCCGGATATCGCAGCGGTGTTCGCCGAAGACTTCAAGAGAACCTGGCTGGGGGAAAATGAAAAGCTGACCTGCAAGTTCGATGGCATTGAGTTTATTCTGTTCGACGGCAAGAACAACGAGTCGCTATTTGAGCCAATAATGGATCTGCTGGCCGGTGCGTCAAGATCAGTAACAATTGAAAGCCCGTATCTGTCATTTCCGTTTGTCGAAAAACTGGCGGAGTTGCGAAAGCGGGGCGTGGATATCACCATCATCACTCCGGAGAACAACAACAAGAAATTGATCAAGCAGTACATCCTGTGGGAAGCGGCCCGCCATGATTTCAAAGTCGAATTGTATCAAGGTCGCATGACCCATCTAAAGGCGATATTAATTGATAATGAGACGCTCATCATGGGCTCAACCAATTTCGACTATCTCAGCTACACTCTGCAACAGGAAATCGCAGCCATCGTGACCGATCGAGCTGTTGTCAACGAATTCAAAGTCCGCATCATCGAACCCGACCTACGTAACTCAAAAAGATTCGACGGGCAAATAGATGACGCAGCCGGAGCGAGACTCAATCGTCGTCTCCGTTCGCTTGCCCGCCTCGCGGTAACGCTCAACCGACTCTAACTGGCACACCAGCCCTACACTGACACACCAGCTCTACACTGACACACGAGCTTAACTCTGGCTAGCCAGCCACAAATATATTGTTGCTTTGTTTTCCAACCGGTTTGATCTTTGAGTTGATCGTTCACAGGCAGGAAGAGAATGATAAACTCACGCGGTGAGTAACGACGGAGGTTTCCCGATGGATGCAAGCACGACCCTGGCGATATCGTTTATAACCTATAGCCTCTTTATCATTGGTACCGGGCTGTACAGTACCAAACTTCGCAAAGAAACCGATGCCGACTTCGTACTGGCCAATCGCGAACTCGGTCCGTGGGCTTCGGCACTGTCAGCTTCGGCATCTTCGGAATCGGGCTGGGTGATGCTGGGTCTGGTCGGGCTGGCTTTCAGCGATGGTCTCTCGGCACTCTGGATCGTACCGGGGATCGGTCTGGGGTATCTCTTCAATTGGTTCGTGCTGGCGGAACGACTTCGCAAGAGCACGGCAGCATCGGGTGCGGTAACTCTGCCGCAATACATCTGTCACCGTTTCGGTGCAAACTCCGCGGGGCTTCGTCTAACGGCGGT
>DAOUUR010000304.1 GCA_030668045.1 bacterium | reverse complement strand
TGAACGCTTATTTTCTTCCGGGACTGGACAGCCTGCCTATCTATCCCGATATTACACCCGTGAATACATTTCGAATTGTCCTTAATCAATACTTCGGCGGCCAGTATGAATTGCTACCGGACCGAAGTTACTTCTCGACCTGGCCACGGCCTTTCGATTTCCACGATGTGACAGAACGCGTCCGCGCCGGAGAGCTGCGGGGAGAGCCCGAAATATCAACTGATTCAATCGTCGGAGAATAATGAAAAAGTACTTCGTCCCGCATCCACTGCTTTTCGGTCTCCTTCCGGTCGCTTTTCTTTTCGCTCAGAACGCCGACCAGATGCGGCTGGTCGACATACCGGCCACCGCTGGCGTAGTGGTTGGCGCCGCTCTGGCCGCAACTGTCCTCTTGAGTCTCCTGCTTAAGAACTCGGGCAAGGCCGGTCTGCTCGTTACGGTCACTATTGCTATATTTTTCTCCTATGGTCACCTGCTTGAAGTTGTGATCGATCTGGGCGACACTATCAGTCAGTTTGAAAAATGGCCCCATACATCACTAATGTGGATTCTTGGAGTCATCTGGCTGATCGTATGCTACCGAATCTTCAGGTCCAAAAGTGAATTCCCGCGGATGACCCAACTGCTGAACTATCTGGGAGTCGTCCTTGTTCTGATACAAATAGGCAGCGCTGGCTACGCTACAGTGGGGCGTTCATCGGTGGAACTGACACGTCCGACAATAACGGTAGGCGACATGCGTCTGGAGGAACCACCCGATGTTTACTATATAATCCTTGATGGCTATGGTCGACACGACATTCTCAGCGAGATATATGAGTATGACAACTCCAGCACCCTCAATCATCTGAGAGAGAAGGGATTCTTTGTTGCCGACAGCGCCCACAGCAACTATCCGCAGACGCTTCTCTCGCTGACATCATCGCTCAATCTAAATTATATTGACTCGCTGGGAATTTTCGACCACACCTCTGCTGACCGTGTCCCACTGGCTGACCTGTATCAGACGAACGCTGTGTTTGAGTTCTTTCAGAGTATCGGATACCGAATTGTAACTTTCTCGACTGGTTATAGCCTGAGCGATTTCACCGATCCCGATATCAACCTGGCCCCCGGTTCCGATCTCTCTGAGTTCGCCGCGCTCGTTTACTCGACTACTCCCGTACCCTATCTGCGCGGATCGTTTGAATCTCGCTACCATCGCGAACGAAACAGAATCCGATACATTTTCTCCAAATTGCCCCGGATTACTGAAGCGCCGTCGCCATTTTTCGTCTTTGCCCATATCGTAGCCCCCCACCCGCCGTTCATGTTTGATGAAAATGGTAACGACTTTCAGGTGGATCGTGCTTTCACTCATGGCGATGGTCATCACTACATCGGCTCTACTGAGGAATATCTCAACGGCTACCGTAACCAGATTAGAGTAGTAGACAGCCTGCTAATTGAAACAATTGACGCTATCCTGGCCCGCCATAAGGATAAGCCACCGGTAATAATCATCCAGGGTGATCACGGCCCCGGCTTGCGACTCCATTGGAACAGCCTGGCCAAGACCTACGTCAAGGAACGTCTGGCGATCCTCAACGCATACTATCTTCCGAGCCTTGACAGCCTGCCGGTCTATACCGACATCTCGCCGGTCAATACTTTTCGGATTATCCTCAATTCGTATTTCGGCACCGACTATGAGCTATTATCAGACAACGCCTACTACGTTGTCTGGGCTTTCCCGTATCAGTTTCAGGATGTAACAGATCGGCTTGATCTGCCCTACACGCCGCCATCGGACAGCGCCGATATTCTACTGGAATAGACCCCGGCTTAACTGAGGTATGCGCACCGTGTATCAGCTTCGTAGCGCAGCACCCTTTAGCGGTTCTGCGACCAATAACATGCTCCACGCTGGCAGAACCACTTCGGGTTCTTCCCTACAAGATTCAAACGACTTGTTGATAAACCATCTTCGCTGTTGTATCAGGAATGCGGCGAGTCGGTACCTCGGTCTGGATTGTGCTGAGAGTTGTCGGGTTGACGATCCGGTTGCTGCTGGTTGGCCACTTCCGACGAACCCTGCTGCGGGACCTCTTGGGGTGGCGTCGCTACCGGAGCCTCGGTTTTGGGCGTCTCGTTGGCTGGCTGATCATGCTTCGGTGCCTCCTCAGTTTCCGGCGGCAAGCCATCAACACGGACTTTCTCGACGATACTATTAAGCCTTATCAACTCTGCCCGGGCACGGTCCGCAAAATCGGATTCTTTCGATGCGTACAGCACCGATCTGGACACATTGATAACTGCCGGCTTTTTGAAACCATCGGTACCGAACAAAGCAGCTTTCTCCAACGATCCACCCTGAGCGCCAACTCCCGGAATCAACAACGCCATACTACCGGCCAACTCGCGAATCTCTTTGAGTTGCTCCGGTTGGGTAGCGCCAACAACGAGACCGCAAGCATCATCCTTGTTCCAAAAAGCTACTTTCTCAGCAACGACTTGATACAGCGGCTTACCATCAATGAGAAGACGCTGGAAATCTTTGGAGCCGGAGTTTGAAGTCAGGCAAAGAACAAAAATGCCTCGATCCTTGTACTCAAGAAAAGGACGCAGCGAGTCGTATCCCATATACGGATTCAAAGTCACCCAGTCAGCGCGGTACTTCTTGAAAAGAGCCTCGGCGTACTGCGAAGCCGTGTTACCGATATCGCCACGCTTGCCATCAATGATGATCGAAATGTTCTCAGGGATCTGTTCGACCAACCATTTCAACAGCGACAATCCCTCCGGGCCATGGCTCTCATAGAATGCCATATTCGGTTTGTAGGCACAAACAACATCGGAGGTCGCCTCGATAACGCGATGCGCAAAATCGTACATACCCTTCAGGCTCTTGTTGTAGTCGGCGGGCATCTTGCGAGGGTCCAGGTCTAACCCCAGACAGATCATTGATTTGTTTTTGGTTTGTGCTTCAACCAGTCTATCCACAGCGCTCATGTTATTTTCCTTTGTCAGTAATTCGTCCGAGCCACAGTAGATCGTTCGATTGCGTCGATCTACAAGTGCGGCTGCTTAGTATCTTTTCACTTTTCCGATAAGTTCTGTAACCGACTTAAGTTTCGTCCTCTTCAGGTACGCTTTGAGGTCCCGGGCAATTTTCACCGGCGTATCCGGCGTGATAAACAACGCTGTTCCAATCTGGACGGCCGAGGCACCACAGAGCATAAACTCGACCACATCGCGATAGTCCGTTATCCCGCCAATACCGATAATTGGTGGCCGACAGCCACTGCGATACACAGCATCAACCATAGCCAACGCCACCGGTTTTATTGCCGGTCCGGTCAGCCCGCCGCGATTGTTGGTCAATCTCGGCTTTCTCGTTTCAATATCAATTGAGGTTCCAACCAGAGAGTTGATAATCGAGAACGCATCGGCACCACCCTGCTCCGCCGCCCGCGCAATCTGAACGATACTGGTTACGTTGGGCGAAAGCTTGGCGATAACTGGCCGGGAGAATACTTTTTTGACGGCCGCCACCGATTTTTCGGTCATCTTTGGATCAGCGCCAAACTCCATGCCGCCTTCGTCAACATTGGGACAACTGATATTGAGTTCTATCATGTCAATAACTTCGCAGTCGTCAAGGCGAGTGGCCACCTCTATGTATTCCTGCAATTTCGATCCGGCTACGTTTACAATTATGCGCGTTTTCTGAGTGGCTAAAAACGGTATCTTTTCGGCAACGAACTGATCTATCCCGACATTGGCCAGACCGATGGCATTGAGCATCCCCGAAGCTGTCTCGGCTGTTCGTGGCGGAGGATGACCCGGACGCGGCTTGAGCGTAATCGATTTGGTTACCAGCGCTCCGA
>DAOUUR010000570.1 GCA_030668045.1 bacterium | reverse complement strand
CCCGACATGATCAAGGAGCCCTCCGGCCTGCCTGACGATATGAGGAGTCACGGAACTCGCTCCCAGTTGAAGGCGACTATCCTTAAGGGTGGCGGTGACGACAGCTTTGGTCCAGATCCTCATGGCCATTCCCATAACCATAACCATTGATCACTTGAGGAAATGATATGATCGATCTTGAGACACAACCGGACGTAACTCAAAGCCAGAGAAGTCAGTGGAGACAACCGCTGACTCGCCTAGGATTGAAAGATGACCAGAAATTTATTCTGAAGCTGGAGGCATTTGATCGGCTAAAAAAACCAGCAACTGGCTTGCGATCATTACTTGGAGGCTAACATGATAAAATATTCATTAATAATCTTGGTCACATTGTCAGGCTTGCTGAGCTTTTTCATGGGAACAACAGCAAGCGCCGAAGATTCATTGGCGGATTCGAAAGACAACACCAAGAGTGGCCTGCTGAGTGACGATCCCGAAGACCCGGAGAATCTCTTGTCGGAAATTCGGGAGAGAGGGGCTCAAAAAGAATCGGTCTTTCGGGCGTCTCCACTGGCGGGACTCCACGAAGCCACCGACCAAGCGAAACAAGACCTTTACGATGCGACCCACATCAAACTGGGGATGTCCATCACCCACCTGTCCCAGTGGCTGTCCGAATCGCCTCTCGCTAAGGACACATGGGGATCGGCCACCTTATTGGATTTGCCTGCAACCTGGGAGTTGCTCGATATTGGAAAACCGACCCAGGGACAACTGTTCTTCCATTTGCAAGGCCGTTGGGATTACGGAACGACGGGTCCCGAAACACTGGGTACAACCAGCCTGGGGAGCCTGAACGGAACTGCCAATACGTTCTCGGCGTATTCGCCTGCGTTCCTCGTGAGAAACCTTTACTGGCAACAAGGGAGTGAAAAAGCGGGATGGGCCTATCGCGTCGGTAAGATCACACCGGACGCCATGTTCTCTACATCTGCCCACATCAGCCCTCAAACCACCTTCCTTCCCACCACCGCCATCGGTTCATTCGCGAACGCGTTTCCCGACTCGGGGCTAGGCATAGCGGGCGCCTGGTATATCAACGATCGTCTCAAGTTGCTGGGTCTTGTCTCCAACGCCAATTCCGACCGCTATGATTTCGGTGATACAGGCGAAGGTGACTACTACAAAGCGCTCGAACTCGGCGCCAAAATAGCTCCCAGAACCCCGAAGGCTGGCTATTCGAAGGCCACCGTCTGGCACACGGACGGCACGAAAGACGGGCTTTCGAGTAACGGGAACCTCGGTCCTGATGGCTGGGGATTCTTTCTCAAGCACGAACAGGAACTGACCGCTGATGGCCGGGCAATAGGGATACTGAAATATGGGAAGAGCTTTAACAAATCCGCGTTCTACGAGCAACAAGCAGGAGGGCATTTCCTCCTCTATGACCCGACCGGCCTGGGCCAGCTTAAAAATGATCTCCTCGGTGTGGGTTACACTTGGGCGCAGGCGACCGATAGCGACCCTGACTTAGATATTCGGAGCGAATCTAACGCGGAGGTCTTTTACCGATTTCCGATCTATCCGCTGGTGGACATGACTTTGAGCTACCAGTCAGTGTTCAATCCTGCTTTAGATCCCGGCAACAATCATGCCTCCGTGTTCAGCATTAGGATCCGGACGACGTTTTGACCATCGTGAATTAAGCGACTGTAGCAAGAACCCTAAAACAAACAAGAATCCTTAACTTAAACAAAAAGGAGAAAATAATTATGAGTTCAGACAAGAAAGAAAGAGATGTGAAAGGTATCGATCGTCGTAATTTCCTTATGGCGGGGGCAGCAGGCATTGCAACTGCCGGCGTTCGCATGAATATAGCATCGGCACAAACAAAAAAATCCGTAAAAAATATTCCGGTAATTCTCGAGTGTGCCCTCAACGGT
>DAOUUR010000236.1 GCA_030668045.1 bacterium | reverse complement strand
CCGGTGGAGAATGGCACCATCCCTCATCCCATCACCGTGAAATACAGCGCGGCGAAAGTGATGTTGAAACCCGCGGCGCCCGGAACGGGCATCATCGCCGGCGGCGCCATGCGCGCGGTCCTGGAGCCCGCCGGGATCACCAACATCCTGGCGAAGTCCCTCGGATCATCCAATCCCCACAACGTGGTAAAGGCCACAATGCAGGGGCTGATGGAACTCAGGGATGTCAACGAGGTGTCCAAGGTCCGGGGTTTGCCGGTAAACCAAGTCCGCTGAAGCAGAGCGAAGTTGAGAAGATTGTGGGTCAGATCGACCGCAGTCGAACCGAAGAAACGACCGACTTCCCCTTCCAGGCCGGTGACCCCGTCAAGGTCATTGATGGTCCCTTTGCAGATTTTGCCGGATCGGTTAGTGAAATCAATATGGAGCGTCGCAAAGTCAAAGTAATGGTATCGATATTTGGTCGTCCCACACCGGTAGAACTTGATTTTCTACAGGTCGAGAGGGTGACTGCCAAGAAGTAGGGCTTACTACTTCAATTCTGGAGAATAGATTACAGTGGCAAAAAAAGTAGTTGGACAGATCAAGTTGCAGATTCCTGCCGGTAGCGCTAATCCGGCCCCGCCGGTAGGCCCGGCCCTGGGTCAGCGTGGCGTCAATATTATGGAATTCTGTAAGGCTTTTAATGCAAAGACTCAGGACGGTAAGGGGATTCTTACTCCCGTCATCATAACCGTCTATTCAGATAAGTCTTTCTCGTTTATCACCAAGACACCTCCGGCCTCGACTCTTCTGAAAATAGCTGCGTCGTTGCAGAAGGGGTCGGGCGAGCCCAACAAGGAAAAAGTGGGCAAGGTGACATCGTCTCAGGTGCGCGAGATTGCCGAAAAGAAGATGGTTGATTTGAATGCCTCGACGGTTGAGATGGCGATGGAAATGGTTGCCGGTACTGCTCGATCGATGGGGATTGAAATAGAATAGTAACTCTACAACCTTTCGCTTGAACCTGTTTCGGTGCGTCCGTTTCAGGGAGAACGAGGATTATGACTATATCTAAGAGATTTAAAGACAACAAGACGAAGGTAGATCGTCTCAAACGGTACAGCCTGGCCGAGGCAGTTGAACTGCTGAAGAGCTACCAGGCGGTTAAGTTTGACGAGTCGATTGAGGTAGCCGTTCGTCTGGGGGTTGACCCCAAGCATGCCGACCAGATGGTCCGGGGTACCGTTGCGTTGCCGCATGGTACCGGTAAGTCTGTCAGGATCGCTGTTTTCGCTCAGGGCGATAAAGCGACCGAGGCTACCGAAGCTGGAGCAGATTTTGTCGGTGCTGAAGACCTGGGCGAAAAAATCCAGGGTGGCTGGACCGATTTTGATGTCGCTGTGGCAACCCCGGATATGATGAGAGTTGTCGGAAAGCTCGGCAAGGTACTCGGCCCTCGTGGGCTGATGCCGAACCCCAAAGCCGGAACGGTTACTCAGGATTTGGCCCGCACGCTCAAAGAGCTCAAAGGCGGCCGGATTGAGTTCCGCGTTGATCGTCAGGCTAACATAGCGGCGTCGGTCGGGAAACTGTCTTTTGACGGTGATAAGATTTGTGAAAACGCGCTTGCCTTTATGAACGCTGTGGTGAAGGCCAAACCAACAGCTTCCAAAGGTGCATATTTTCTCGGAGCCGCGATTTGCTCTACAATGAGCCCGGGAATCAAGCTTGATCATCAGGAAATATTGGCCAGTCTGAAGAAAGTAAGTTAGGAGCCCCACAATGCCAAGTGCTGCAAAAATCGAAGCAGTTGCTGAGATTAAGAAACTATTTGAGGGCTCCAGTTCGCTGTTTGTGACCGACTATCAAGGTCTCAATGTTGCGGATATGACAGTCCTCCGGAAAGACCTGAGAGAAAATAACGTAAAGTTCTTTATTGGTAAAAACACTTTGCTGAAGATCGCGGCGAAAGAGTCGGGAGTCGAGGGACTGGATGAACATCTGACCGGCCCCACTGCTGTCGCTTTTACTGCCGATGATCCCGCCGTGGCAGCCAGGATTCTGCACAAGTCGTTTAAGGCTCGTGAACTGCCACGCATGAAAGTGTTCCTGGTTGAAAGTCAGGTTTTTGCCGGCGGTGAGATCAAACGTCTGGCCGACCTGCCAACCAAGGAAGTGCTGTATTCGATGGTAGTCGCCGCAGTTGAGTCACCGCTGACCGAATTGGTTGGTACTCTCGACGGCGTGTTCCGCAAACTGATCGGAACTGTCGATGCTCTGGCGGAGAAAAGGAAGAACGAGTAATAGAAAATTCCGGGACCTGACTGGTTTGTTTCCCCTGCTTCTAGACGGTGTTGTCCCGCCGTTTGGGATGGATGGACTCGACAATAGACAGAAAAAAAAGTGAAATGTTCTTAATATCTGTGAGGTAATTAAAGTGGCAAACGCAGCAATTGATGAAATCATCGAAAAGATATCGGTCCTGAGTGCGATGGATCTTGCCGATCTGTCCAAGGCTCTACAGGAAAAGTTTGGTGTTACTGCTGCTGCTCCGGTAGCGATGGCCGCCGCGGCACCTGGTGCTGCTGAAGCGGAAGAAGAGCAGACCGAATTTGATGTCGTGCTGACCGGTATAGGCGACAAGAAGATTCAGGTTATCAAGGTTGTTCGCCAGTTGACTTCGCTCGGTCTTAAAGAGGCCAAGGAATTGGTGGAAAGCGCCCCGACTAAGGTCGTGGAAGCTGTTTCCAAAGACGACGCTGAGAAAGCCAAGGCACAGTTGGAAGAAGTAGGCGCTCTTATTGATATCAAGTAACCAAAGAATATTGGTATTGCCGGGAGCCGATGAGTTCCCGGCTGTTCAAGTTGAAAAAGCTACAAACTCAGGACGAAATTCCCGTTTGAAGCATTTGTTTTGTAGGCTGATTGACTGTACAAACAGGCTCCCCAGGGTTAGTCCCGGGAGAATAAGTTTAGTAATGACAGAATCGCCGGAAGTTCTAAACATTGAAGTTAACAAGTTAGCCCTGAAGTAGGCTCATCGGAATGGGTCTGTTTCGCTTTTTAGGAGGGTACCGCTTTGTCTGAAGCTGGTGCTATTGAAAGAATCAATTACGGGTTAATATCCGACGCTACAGAGATGCCGAATCTGCTGGATGTCCAGTTGAGATCGTACAACGAATTCCTGCAGGCTGATGTCTCGCCGTCTCAGAGAGATGGCAAGGGATTGGAACAGATGTTTCGCGACATCTTTCCGGTCAGTGACATTCATCAAAACTTTTCGCTGGAATATGTGAACTACCATCTCGGACCGACAAGATACTCTGTAGAGGAATGCCGTGCTCGTAATATGAGCTATGCGGCGCCGCTGAAGGTAACCATGCGGCTGATCTCCCGTCAGGGTGAGGGTGAAGAGAAAGAAGTCAAGGACATCATCGAACAGGATGTATATCTCGGCGAGCTGCCGCTGATTACCGAGTGGGGAACATTCGTTATCAATGGAGCCGTTCGCGTTATTGTGAGCCAGCTCCATCGTAGCCCCGGTGTCTTTTTCAGCGATTCGATTCATGCTAACGGCAAACGACTCTTCTCTGCTCGGATTATCCCGTATCGCGGCAGTTGGATCGAATTCAATACCGATATCAACGACATCATGTATGTCTATATCGATTCCAAACGAAAATTCCCGGTAACCATGCTTCTCCGCGCTATTGGTTTTTCGACCGATGAGGAGATCATTGGCATTTTCTATGATGTTTCCAAGCTCAGCCTTACGGCCAAAGGGAAGGCCGATTTCAAGGGCGGTTATCTTGCCGAAACGATAATTGATCAAGAGACCGGCGAGATCGCATTCCCGGTTGGTCAGGAACTAGACGAGGATGTCTTTGAGAAGCTGACCGATCTGGGACGCAAGAGCATCAAAATCATCAAGGAAGAGGGACGTCACGACAAGTACGTCATCCTCAATACGTTCAAGAAAGATGCTACCAAGTCTCGCGAAGAAGCGCTGGTGAAGATATTCTCTACTCTGCGTCCGGGCGAGCCGCCGACGGTTGAAATGGCCGAGGCTCTGCTCAATCGAATGTTCTTCAGCGACAAACGGTACGACTTGGGCGAAGTTGGTCGCTACATGATCAACCAGCGTTTGGGACTGGATATCCCGCTGGACAAGGCTATTCTTGATAACCGTGATGTTGTCAGTATTGTAACATACCTCAATGGTCTCTGTAATGATCGCGGCTTCACCGATGATATTGATCATCTTGGTAATCGTCGTGTTCGCACCGTCGGAGAATTGCTTTCCAATCTCTTCTCGGTTGGTCTCTCCAGAGTTGCTCGGACTATTCGAGAGCGACTGTCACTGAAGGATCAGGAAAACGTGACACCCCAGTTGCTGATTAACGCTCGTACAGTTTCCTCTGTGATTGATACATTTTTTGGGTCGTCGCAATTGTCGCAGTTTATGGAACAAACAAACCCTCTTTCGGAGTTGACGCATAAGCGGCGTCTATCGGCTCTCGGACCGGGTGGTCTGACCAGAGAGCGCGCCGGTTTTGAGGTTCGCGACGTTCACCACACCCACTATGGCCGGATGTGCCCTATCGAGACACCGGAAGGCCCAAATATCGGACTGATTACATCCCTGGCCTCTTTTGCGAGAATTAACAAGTACGGATTTATAGAAACACCATACCAGAAGGTCGTTAAGGGTAAGGTCATCGGCGAGATCGAGTTCCTCTCAGCCGCTGAAGAGGACCGTTTCCTTATCGCCCAGGCGAATGAACCTTTGGAGAAGAACGGCCGGTTTGCCAACGAGCATGTAATTGCCCGACGCCGTTCCGACTATCCGAGTACCCCGAGGGAAGAGGTCCAGTATATGGATGTCTCGCCGCGCCAGATTGTCTCGGTGGCGGCTT
>DAOUUR010000152.1 GCA_030668045.1 bacterium | reverse complement strand
CTTGTATATTTTGGATGAGCCGACCACCGGGTTGCATTTTGAAGATATCCGCATGCTGCTAAAAGTTCTCAACGAACTGGTTGACCGAGGCAATTCGGTTCTGGTTATCGAACACAATCTCGACGTCATCAAGACAGCTGACTGGGTGATTGATATCGGACCGGAAGGTGGCGACGATGGCGGAAAGATTATCGCAACCGGCACACCCGAACAGGTGGCCGCCACCCGCGGTTCATACACCGGCCATTATCTCAAGGATGCGCTCGGCGGGAAGAATGTCTAAACTTAGACGACCAGCGCACGGCTAAATTTCTATGCCGGAACTTCCTGAAGTTGAAACGGTTGTTCGGGGGCTGCGTGACACTGTACTTGGTGAAACAATCGCCCGAGTACGAATGAAGGCTCCGCCATCATGCATCGCTGTAAGCCACCATCTGGGGCTAAAATCGTTCGCTTCCATTCTCAAAGATAAGACAATTCTTGAGATTAACCGACGCGGCAAAAATATCCTTATCCAACTCTCCGGAAATATTACACTCTGGGTACACCTGAAAATGACCGGACACTTCTTTCACCTGCCGTCGTCAGAACCAATAAGCAAACATGATCTAGTGATCTTCGACTTTGATTCTACTCTTGAAAATAGTGGTGGCTTCAACAAGGCGCATCATCTTCGATTCAACGACTATCGCCGGTTCGGACGCTTGCGTCTCTATCCTGATGATGAGCTGTGGCAACAGCCGGGGCTCAAGTTGCTCGGGCCGGAACCGCTGGAGATTACCGCTGAGGATTTTGTTCGCCTCTGCCATCGGAGATCGCGAACGCTCAAGTTCGCTTTGCTTGATCAACGTTTCCTGGCCGGTATCGGAAACATCTATGCCGACGAAATACTCTTCGCGGCTCGCCTTCATCCGCGTCGCGTGACAACTTCGATTTCCACGCGGAAGCTAAGAGAGCTTCACGGTCATATTCAACGCCTGCTCAAGTTGGCTATCAGTAAGATGGGTACTTCAGTGGATAGCTACTCCGGCGTCAACGGTGAACCGGGGTCGTTTCAAACGTATCTGAAAGCCTATGGACGCGAAGATGAGGCGTGTGTCCATTGCAGTGGTCGGATTGCACGAGAAAAGATTGGTTCACGCTCGGCCCACTACTGCCCTCGGTGTCAACGAAGACCAGCCACTAAGTAGTTTTGCTGTTACGACTTGTCCAACCTGCGTCCATTTTCGGGATCAAAGAAAAGTAACGCGCCGCTATCAATTGAGAAATTGATCGACTGACCGATAGCATACTGTTTCGATGCACCCGATGCAACAATGGTCGCCCCTTGAAAGTCAAGAGTGACTACATGCTCGCTGCCGAAGTACTCGTTGCCGACGACGTCCGCTACAAACTCGCCGTCACTGCAGATAGTGATTGCTTCCGGTCTTAACCCGGCCAGCAAGCGACTTTTGTCTCGGTCGATATTGAGGTTGAGCATTGACAGGCCAAACGGAATGAGCAGGTGTCGTTCAATCCGGGCGTCGATCAGGTTGATCTTCGGCTGTCCAATAAACTGAGCAACAAACAGATTGGCTGGATTCTTGTACAACGTCTCCGGCGTCCCAACCTGTTCGATCCGGCCGTTATTGATTACGGCGATACGGTCAGCCATCGTGAGCGCTTCGGCTTGATCGTGAGTAACGTGCACGGTAGTAATGCCGAGTTTTTTCTGAAGCGCGACTATCTCGTGTCGCATTCGTGTTCGCAGGTCGGCATCAAGATTCGAGAGTGGCTCGTCCAGTAGAAAAAGATCGGGCTGACGAATAATAGCGCGCCCCAGGGCAACCCGTTGGCGCTGGCCACCCGATAGTTGTGCCGGGCGAGCTTTCAGTTTCTCCGAGAGCGACAGCATCTCAGCTACGGCTTCCACGCGCTGTTGCCTCTCTTCTTTTCCAACCGAAGCGATCTTCAAGGGGAAAGCGAGATTTTTTTCGACCGTCATGTGTGGATAGAGCGAGTAGTTCTGAAAAACCATAGCAATGTTGCGATCTTTTGGCCGCAACTGGTCCACCCTCCGCCCTGCGATAAAAATCTCCCCTGAGTCGGTAGCCTCAAGTCCCGCAATCAGGCGAAGCAACGTTGTCTTGCCACACCCCGATGGCCCCAGTAGAACCATCAACTCCCCACCGGTAAGCTCCAGCGATATGTCGTTGACCACCGATAGATCGCCAAAAGCTTTACACAGGTTCTTGAGAATCAGCTCTGCCATTTATTGGGAACCCTCAATTCTATTCTCGCCAATACGAAAACTTCTTCCGTCGCGACTAAGTGCGGCAGGTGGCTCGACTGCTGTGGTTAGAAACAGTTGTCCAAATTGTCCAAAGCATTCGATGAGACCACCGACACGGTGCTGGTCCAGTTCAGCAAAGATCTCATCCAACAGGAGAATCGGTGGCATGCGACGTTTCTCCCTGAGCATCTGATAGACGGCAAGCTTCAGCGCGATTGCAGCGGTACGCCATTCCCCCTGCGAACCATGGCTGCGGGCGGGGCGGTTGTCTATAGAGAAAACGATCTCGTCACGATGCGGACCGACCAATGTCGTCTGCACCGCCTGCTCGCGTATTCGTACCTGATCCAACTTCTCCAAGAACCGTTCAGTAATCAGTTTTAAATCGTCGGTGTCATCATCACACGGTACTGAAGGTTCGTATCTGAGCATCAATGATCTACCCCTGGAAATGTTGCCGTAGAACTGTGATGTCGAAATAGCCAACTCCCTTAAGAATTGAATGCGGCCAAGGATGATACGAGCGCCGATCTCCGCCAGTATCGTACCGAACGGTGATGGATCATGGCCTTGTTTGAGGGCGGCATTACGTTGACTAAGCGCCTTGCGGTACTGGGTAAGATCATCCAGATAGAGTTTTCGGAATTGCGATAGATAGATATCAAGAAACATCCTACGCGCCGATGGTGAGCCGGAGATGATTACCGAATCTTCGGGTCCTACTGCAACGGCACAAAAAAGATCGTACAGTTCAGAAAGTTTTGCCGACACCTTGTCTATCTGGACTTTCTTTCGCCCATCCCGCTGGAAAGCGATTGCAACTTCGTAGTTTTTATCGGTTGTCTTTATTTGACCTTCAACTCGATAGAATGGGTTCTCATCCTGCACCATGATCGTATCTGTGGCGCCACGATGTGATCGCCCTAAACAGAGCAGAAAAATCGCTTCCAGAAGGTTTGTCTTGCCGCTGCCGTTGTCGCCATAAAATATATTGCTTCCATCCGCGGGAGCTAATGTCGCCGATGCGAAATTACGGAAGCCAGTGGCTTTGAGTTTGGAGATTATCATCGGGTAAAAAAAACGGCAGACGATACAATCTGCCGTCTCAGTATCTATCTACAAGCACTTACTCCGCCAGCCGCAGCGGCATTATTAAGCATAGGAAATCATCTTTGGGTGTATCAGTAGCATACACCAGTCCGGCGGCAACGGGGCTGGAGAGTTCAAAAATTGTGTCGTTACTATCTATCTTGCCGAGAATGTCGTTGATGTAATTAGCGTTGTATCCCAACTCAACAGTGTCGCCATTGTAGTCACATTCCAACACTTCTTTACCTTCCCCACCTACATCGGCGTTAGTTGTCGAAAGGGTGAGGCTTCCACTCTTCAATTGAAACTTCACCTGGTGTGTCAGCGCGTTAGAGAGCGTTGATACTCGCCTGACAGCGCGCGCTAACTCATCTTTGGCTATAACCAGTTTCTTGTCCGATTCCGCGGGGATAACCTGTTCGAAGTTGGGATATGGCCCTTCAATTAGCCGTGAGGTGAGAACGATATCGCCAAGGTTAAAAATGATGTTATTCTCGCCAAAAATAATACCAACTTCACTGTCTGCCTCATCAAGAAATTTAGCCAGAAGATTCAACACTTTAGGTGGAACGATCACATCGTCATACATACCCTTAAGCTTCTTATTCTCCACCGCCATCCGAGCCAACCTATGTCCATCGGTAGCTACCATCTGCATTTTATCACCCTTAGTTTGCCACAACACGCCATTAAGGGCGGGACGAGTTTCATCATCTGAACAGGCGAAAGTTGTTTTTTTCACCATCGACACTAAGTCTTTACCGGTGATCTTTATTTCCTTTTTAGTGTTGACTGCTGGTAGTTTTGGGTAGTCTTCAGGAGAGACTGTTGCAATCTTATACGACCCGTTAGGAATCTTAATCTCAATTCGGGATGCGGTCGTTTCAAAACTAATATCCGATTCTGGTAGCTCCCTGATTATCTCAAAGAGGATTCTAGCGGGTAATGATACCGATCCTTTTTTTACGACCTTACACTCCATTGATGCTGTAATTGAAATATCAAGATCGGTGGCCGATATTTTTAGTTTATTCTCAAGGGCTTCCACGAGAACATTTGTTAGAATAGGAAGGGTTGATTTACTCGGTACTACCTGTAGGATATTCTGCAGATAATTAGACAACCTTGATTTGGGAAGGCTAAACTTCATTTTTTATTCTCCCAGTTACTTTCACTTTTCTCCACAACAAGTACTAATTAATTACAAGTTTATATATTTAAGATAATAATAATAAGGGCTGTGAAAATGTTATTAACTACTCTTAGATAGTTGATTTTTCTACCTAATTCACTAATTGGGACTAAGTTAGTTTTATGCGACATATTCACAACCATTAATATTGTTTGTTGGTGAGAGTATGGATAACATCTTGGTTGTCCACAAGTGTTTTTTGTATGAGTATTTTCCATAATCATTTCACAATATTATCAACAGCTTATCAATAGAGTAGAGAGGCTGAAATCCGGTCAATCTTTTCCCGGAAACCAGCGTCGGCCGACATCCTTTTTGAGATTGAATCACAGGCATGAATTACTGTCGAATGATCGCGACCACCAAAAGCCTCACCGATTGCTTTTAATGAGCTTTCAGTTAGACAGCGAGAAAGATACATAGCTACTTGGCGCGCCAGCGCTATATTGGAAGTCTTCTTTTTAGCTTTCATCATGCTGGTTTCAATATTGAAAAACTCCGACGCTTTCTTTTGTATTAAATCAATAGAAACATCCTTCTTGCGACTGGAAACAGCAAGCGCACGGTGGGCAATGTCAATATCAACCGGCACATGTTTCATAGAGGCATACGCCAGGATGCTGGTCAGTGCTCCTTCAAGCTCCCGGATATTCGAAGACACCTTATCAGCAAGAAACCGGACGACGTCCACCGGAAGTTTGGTTCCCTCAGACTCAAGCTTCTTATGGATAATAGCGGTCCGACTCTCAAGGTCGGGCGCCTGAAGATCGGTCACCAGACCCCAGGTGAACCGAGATAAGAGTCGTTCCTCCAGGCCCTTGATTTCTTTGGGCGGTCTGTCGCAGGTTAGGATTATCTGCTTACCAAAGTGATACAGATTATTGAAAGTGTGAAAAAACTGTTCCTGGGTTGACTCTTTACCGCTGAAAAACTGAATGTCATCAATAATAAGCACATCGACATCACGATATATCCGGGTGAAATCAGCGATAGTACGATCAGAAATCGACGTAATAAAATCGTTAGTGAAAGTCTCTGAGGTAGCATACATAATTTTCTTCTCGGGGAAGACTTCCAGAATCTTGTTGCCCATCGCCTGAACAAGGTGGGTCTTGCCCAACCCTGTGCCGCCGTAAATGAGCAGCGGGTTATACTTGGTCATGCCGGGTCCTTCGGCGACGGCTATCGAAGCGGCATGGGCAAACTCATTAAAATTACCAACCACCAGCGTATCAAATGTGTAAACGGGACTTAGGTTGTGATTACGATGTTGCCTGGTGTCGGGCTGAGGGATAATTGGTTGCAGTTGGTTGTCGAGGTTGAATGAAATCTGGTCATCAAAATCATTCTGCCCGGTGATAACATAAACAGTATCCTGCCGTTGGCCGGTTACTTCCAGCAGCGCCTCATCTATCAATGGTGAAAAATGCCCCCGGATCCAGTCGGCCACAAACTGATTGGGTACACCAATCTTGAATGCGCCGTTGGTGCCGGGCTCCCCTTTGGTTGGTTTAAGCCAGGTGTTATACGATTGGGTCGGCATCCTTCGCGACATGTAATCGAGGCAACTACTCCATTCCCTTGAGCAATTCATACTAACTGGCGTTGACACTATAATCCCTCCTAAGTATCAATGGCGGTGATATTTCCTTGGTTTGGCATATTGTTGACAAACCTACTTTGCGCATAATCTACCCACACACTTTTCCACACTCTCGGCTAAATAGCGGGCGCCTAACCTCTTGTTGTTCAATCGTCTTAGGT
>DAOUUR010000197.1 GCA_030668045.1 bacterium | reverse complement strand
TCTTATTGGAATCGACATAGCCACCATCGATCTCCCTGCCACCACCGTATCCCCAGACACCCGCGGCCAGTCCTGACACTGTCGCCTGGAATGCCCCCGAGTCAATGTTGGTGACTTTCAGGTCTTTGTATGTTCCCGTGGCACCGATCCCCACGCCGACCAGACCGCTGCCTGAGGTCATCCCACCGGTGGCGTACAGGCCATCACCGGTAACGCCGCCCTCGGCGTAGAGCCCGACACCCGAACCGTTGCCAAGAAAAACCGCACCGGCACTGTCGTCATCACCAATCGCGCGGATACCGTTTCCGGAACCTTGAGCCCAGGAGACGATACCATGACCCGACGTTGTCCCGCCACGAAAATCGGCTCCATCGCCAGTCGTCCCGCCGACCGCTCGGAGACCATCCCCGGTTCCCGAACCAGCCATTGAGAGACCGTTACTATTACCTCCGCCGCCATCAATGTACATTCCGGTACCGTTCCCAGCGCCGCCAACTACGCGTAACCCTGCCCCGACACCGTTACCCGTCAAATAGACAGCCGAACTGTCCGTCCCACCGGCTGTCACAATCAGTCCACGCAGGCTGAGAGTGGAATCGACATGACTATATCGCACGTTACCGATCCAGTCGTCTTGATTCTGCAGCGTGTCGAGGACAGCAAAGATTGAGTCGGCAAAATCTGCCTCCAGATCGGAAGCTAATCCGCCGCCGACCAGACTCAAGCCGTTGGTGTTACCTGAGACAAACTCGGTGCCATGATCGTTAGGCGCAAATGCCTTCAAGCCAGCCGCACCGTTACCCTCCAGGTATAGACCATGACCATCCGAATTGAGAGCCGTTGCCTTGAACTTCACGCCCGGGCCGGTACTGTTGGCTACATAAAACGATCCGTCGACACCATTGGCACCGCTAATCGTTACCTGCTTGAGCGTCAACGAGGAATCGCTGTTGCTGTATCGAAAATTCCCTACCCAGTCGTCATGATTCTGCAACGTATCGAGAATGGCATAGAGTGAGTCAATGACAAAACCGAGGCTATCGAGAGCATCGCTTGTGTTGTTCGCTGCGATGCCTGTTGAATCGCCCATATCGTCAAGCTCCCAACCGGCCAACTGAAATTGCCCGTGGGTCACCGTCCGCGTCGAGCTGTCAGAGTTGCACGCGACAAACTGATACGAATATATCCCCGTGCTTCCTGACCCATCGATATCAGCCACCGCTCGGTGAAAGTAATACAATCCGATACCAAGCGAATCAACACCGGTCATCGTGCAACCAGCCGACGATGAATCCTGAAAAACCGCCCCGTTCGTCCCGCTCTTGAAAACATAGAAGTACAGTGAGTCAAGTTCGTTGGCCGGATCACCATTCGGCCACAGGTTCAGCACATTCACCGTTAACGAATCCTCGCTGGACGATCCGGAGTTGTTCACAACCGGCGTTGCCCCTACATCCATTCCGACAAAAAGAATTGCCGCCGCAATCAATAACCGTTTCACGTAATTACCTCCTTATTGTTGAATAATCGTGCGTCGCCGGCGAAAATCGGCAGTGCTTGATGCAGTGTAAACGATCACTACGTATGGTTCCTTTCCGGTTCCCTCAGTGGAATTCACCACCTGAATTGACGAATTTGAGTACATGGCCCATGACTTAACGCTGTAGGTGCCGTTTATGAAACCCTCCATATCACCAGCGAGTGTGCTTCCTTCGTGATAGACGAACCCAGAGCCCGTCTGCGAGCGACTATCGGAATTGGTCCCGACGTAATCGCTGCTCCCCCAATCCCCGCCATCGGCCCAATAAAAGTGGAACGAATAAGCATCGTTTCTCTCGTTGTATGTCGCACCGCTCTCAAACTCGCCTATCTCGGTACCGCTCTTATTCCCCTCTGTCCACTCAGTCGTAACTCGCCGGACGTTCCATGTGTTGGTTCCACTGCCAATCCTGACATAGAGAGAGCAGGCCGAGACCGTCACGGGAGGAATGATGTCGGAAGTGTTGAACTTAATCAGATACGGATGACTATTGAGACCGTCACAGTGATTGTAATCTTCTCCGCCATAATTGCTGTTGGGAGCGCCGGAGTTTATCCATGTATCTTCGATGTCATTCAGGTCGAGAGTTTCGGTAACATTGTGCCAGATTGTCGCGGTCGGGTGAGCCTCGTGCACCACTTTGATATCGTGCATCATCACATACTCGACACAAACCAGGCTGTTGCCTCGTTTTTCCCAGTACAATCTGACCGGAACCACGTCGGCCTCTTCTGAACCGGGATAGTAAATAACATGTGACCTGATCGAAAACCGATTCCGCCCGACCTGCTTCAACACTCTCCGGTCAACATCTCCGAATGCCGAGTCAGGATGATCCAAATTGGCCGACAGGGTGTAGATCATTACATTGGCCAGCGCGATGTATGCCGAATCAGCTCGTTGGTTGTACAAAGTGACCGCCGAATCAAGGAAAACCGCATTGTAGAATATGCCGTGCTCGACCCGACCATTCTGTTTTCTGATGCGATAGTCCACACCGGGCGACACAGAACTCCAGGCGACAATGTTGGAGTCAATACTCGGTGCGGACCAACTCATCGTCGAATCTATCCAGTGGCTCTGACGCATATCGATATTGATCCAGCCAATGCCGATCAGTTTCTGAGTGATCGTGTATTCAACTCCGTAGAGTGTGTGCGTCACCCTCACAACGCCCGCGTCATTCACCCGGGTCCCCAGCGCCGCACTACTACAGACAGCGACTGAATCACCTTCAGGCACAAAATCGTTGACGATAGCACTCCACGTGCTGTCCGGAAGTTGATAGTTGGCAATGGCACCACCGATCTGAGCGCGGAAAGTGTCTTCCCCCGTACACCACGTACGAACGCCAACCGGTACCTCAGTCGAACTGGCCATACCAATCGAAATCATTGTACCTGCAAACAGAATCATCCGGCCTATCGTGCGACCTGACACTCCTCTGATAGTCTTAGTGCATCGCATATTATGACTTAGCCTTACTCTTCTTAACCTTCTTCGCCGTCTCCTTCTCAGACTTGGAAGCGGTCTCGCGGTGGATGCGAGCGAGCATGTTCCAGAATTTTTTCTGGTCCGACTCGGCTGGTGCCAGTTTTCTTCTCAACTCTATCATCTTTATGAAATCTCCCAGTTTGGCGTTTTCAGTTATGCTCTTGACTAACTCCGAATAACATTTCCCAATCAGATCGTCCAGCAGGGCGAGATCATCGGGAAGATCGGGGACATTCGCTTTGCGGCGCACCATATCACGACCCCATCTCCATGATCAACAAATCAACCGGTACCGGACGGGACGCATCGGAATCACGCGCAATTATGAACGAATCACTCACAGCGCTACCAACAATGAACGCCCCCTGTGCCGACTTGGGTTGAACGATTACAACCGGTGAGTCAATCTCCTCAGGCAAGCTGTTGCCCCGGAGATCACAGAGACTTGAAAACGAAACCAATTGTTGCGTACCACCGATAGAGACAGAACCGAAATGGACATTCATCTCAGTTCCTACAGTCTCCATCGCCAGGTACTCAACACTGTCCTGACCGGTCATCCCCCAGACCGAAAAATCGGACACGATCCATGCCCGCCGCACTTTGCTCTTGTCAAACCCTGAAATCATCTGCTACTCCTTAGCCTTGTGTCGGTGAACTGAGTCCTTCGACTGGTGGATGGAACGACTGAAGCAACTGTTCGGAACGTTTCAGGAATCGGTCGCCCAGCTTCGCCCATGTTTGAGCTGCCTTGTCATCCGCGGGCAAATTGGAAAGCGCACGCGCCGCGGCGGTGTAACATATGATCTCAACAGCGCGATAGGTTGCCGCCGCCTGCAGAACCGGATCGGCACCAAATACTCGATCCGGGTCAACATCGGTCTCAACTAAACCGTTTGCCTCGACTACCGCCTGCTGCAGGATATCATCGTTGAACGCAACATCCATCGGTGTGTAATCAAGAAAGACCGTTTCGTTAAGCGCGATGTCACCGGTCAGGTAACGTTTCAAACGCCCCCCATCAACATCTACCAGATAGTCAACACCCGACTCATAGACAACGTAACTCAGATGCCACACCACAACCGACATGTCTACCGCCAGCATACCTCCGCTCTTGACCGCTATACTCCCACCCTCGTAGTCAATAACGTAGTCATCGTTTTCAATATAGACAGTCGTTAACGATGAATCCGACGCAACTACCACCGATCCACGGACAATCGGCGTCGAGCTGATAATATTGCCTCCCGTCTGCAACGTGATCTGTTGTTGCGTTCGGTTGTTGCTTTGAAGTGATTTAACCGACAGCGACCCTTCCGTTACCGCCCCGCTATAAAAAGATAGATAGTCGTCGGATGAGATCACCAACAGTTGATCCACAAAGCGGTCGCGTGTGGGAAACGGCGTCGCCAGATATTGTCGAATAAGTTCTACATTCGTATATGACATCATCTACCTCCTGACACTGACTGCGGTCAAGCTTGAGACGGCGGTAATCTGCGAGCCAACGGCACCGGTTAAAAACGACCCGGTCACTTCCACCTTGATCCAGAAACGCAGGTCGCCCTCGATAATCTTCTTCTGCCAATCGCTCGGGATGCTTTTGTAATCAGCCCACAGTCGCAGCTCTTTAGCAGTCTGATAAAGCGAGAAGACGCCATCGTCGGGAGTGAAAGCAATCCATGTCGAACCGTTCCAATAACTGTACGTAACAGAACCACCGACACCGGCGGTGGAGAGATCGAACCTGATGAAGCGGAACGACTCATCCATTCCGAAATAGACCTGATCGCCCTGATCCTTCACGAAGACATTCGACTCTGGATGATAAACTTCCGCAGCTGTCGGCCCGGCGCTCTTATCGGTAAGATCAGCATACGAAGAGTAGCTGGTTGAGTAGAGAGCGACGGTATCAAACGGTTTGGCCCGACCATCCAGCGCCGCCGGTGTTGAAAACGAACCGCTCTGGCGCGACGTGTACATGAACAGTTTATCCAGACTGTCGGTTTCCGATAGATAAAAAACAACCGGCACGCCACCCTTGAAAGCCACCTGCGGCGACTGACCGCCATCACTGTCGAGCGTCACCACCGCTCCCCAGTTGTTACCGTCGTACTCGCGGAACTTGAGCTGACCGTCGTCAAAGGCAATCGCCAGCATTCCATCATCGGCAACTACGGCATCGAAGTCATCGTCAAAACCGGTGCCGGTTGCCACGTTGAAAGCAGTGACCCAACTACCGCCATCAATCGGAATTGATCGGTGAGAAATTGCCGTACCTGCCGACGTATAGACAACATCAATATCGCCGGGCCGCACGACGACCTTTGGGAATGCCGACGCCACCGCCGAGGTCAGCGCCTCACCGGCATCAGCTGCGCCGCTTCCCCACGTTGCACCCGAATCGGTTGA
>DAOUUR010000452.1 GCA_030668045.1 bacterium | reverse complement strand
TCTCCTCACCAACTTCATTGATGAGTTGTTCGTAACTTATATTCTCGTCGTGCCCGCTGTCATTTTTTGTGGAAGGTGTGAACAACGTCTCGGGCAATTTTTCCGACTCCTGCAGCTCAGGCGAAAACTCAAATCCATGCACCACGTTGTTACCTTCCTTGCGGTCGGTCAGCAGCTCTTTCCACATACTGCCTGATATATAACCACGCACGATACACTCGGCATCGACCCTCTCTGCCTTAAGAACAATCATCGACCGGCCTTCGAGAATATCGCGATATTTGTGCAACTCGGATGGGTACTGGTCCACATCTGCGGTCACCAGATGGTTGGCAACCGTATCCTTGAGGAGATCGAACCAGAACAGCGACATCTTTGTGAGGACCTTCCCCTTGCCCGGAATGCCGTTGGGCGCTACGACATCGAACGCCGATATCCGGTCGGACGCAATAAAAAGCAGATTGTCGCCGAGGTCGTAGATGTCACGCACTTTGCCGCGAGCCACCAGCGGAAACTCGCTAATGTCGGTTGTCATTACGATATCAGGTGTCGTCACTGGAATCGAATTCTCCTCTGATAAGTTTGTTCAGTATCCGAGCGTACAATTTGTGTTCCTGCTTTATGACTCGTGCCGAAAGTGTATCGACCGTATCATCCGGCTGGACCGGAACCCTGGCCTGCCCAAGGATACGTCCGTTGTCGTAAATTTCATCGACCAGATGAACCGACGGACCGGACTCGGTATCGCCGGAGGCCAGCACGGCCTCGTGAACATGATGACCAAACATTCCCTGCCCACCATATTTCGGGAGCAGCGCCGGGTGGATATTGGCGATCCTGCCTCGATATGCACGCACCACATTGGCCGGCAACAAACTCAGATAACCGGCCAGAGCAATATACTCGACTTTGTGCGCGTCCAGTTGATTCAGCAAGTCGTCGGCAGCCCGTTCGGGTGATTCGTAGTTTTTCTTCTTGAATACAAATGTATCAATATTCTCATCCCGAGCGTAGGTCAAACCGAACGCCTTTTTGCGACTGGAAACCACAAACACAACCTGCCCGCCCAGAATGCCGCACTTGGTGGCATCAATGAGTGCCTTAAGATTTGATCCTCCACCCGATATGAAAACAGCAATCCGCGCCCGGTTTTCCATCACTTTAAGACCCAGCTTTCCAATTCACCCTCCCGACCACACAATTCAATTCACACAGACTCAGAAGGTTGAATATAGGCCGAATCTTTCCCATGTCAACCACATGCAGGGCCACAAGTCCACACGTGGCTCTTAAATAGCGACACCAATCAACTCATAAGCCGCTTGCGGCTGTGACCGGCACATGTCCACATGTGCCGGTATGTTCTAAATGGTTTGTCAACCGGCAGATGTGGACATCTGCCAGCCACTCAATATTGAAGCTCGCGTAGGGTGGGGGCTTGTCTCCCACCGTGTCATCGCTGCTCATTAAGAAATACTTTAAGTGTCTCGTTAAATCGTGTTGGGGTTTCGAGGTTTAGCATATGGCCCACGTCTTTGTAAATCGTGAGCGAACTGCTCGCGATACGCTTGTGTAACGCCTCGGCGATTGGTACAAAAACGCGGTCGCGCTCACCGACTAAGATCATCGTCGGCACCGCTATCCGGTGGACATGCTCCAGATCAGTTTCCTGCGGATACTTGCCCCGCATCGGGTCGAGCCATATCGCTCCCGAATGCTCACGCATCTGGGTCTCCAGCGATTCTCTTAAAGCCTCCTGCCCCTCACCATACCAGCCGAGCGAAATCTGCATCCACTTCTTTCGCGCCGCCTCAACCCCGCTTTTCCGGGCAAGCCTGTCGATCATCGAAATCTTCCCGCCCAGCTTGTACCCGGCGGCACCGGTAGAGACCAGCGTCATAGTCGCCAGCCGGTCCTGATGTTCCAGCGCCAGGCCAATCGCAGTGGTCCCCCCCATCGACAACCCGACAATATGAGCTTTGTCGATCTTGAGAGCATCCATCAGGGCGACCACATCCTCCACCCGATGGCTGCGGCTGTAGCCTGTTTCGGGCGCATCCGACTTGCCGTGACCTCTCGCATCGGGGAGAATGACTCGGTAATCATCTTTGAAAAACTCAGCGGTCTCAAACCACATCCGCGAATCAAGCGTAAAGCCATGCAGAAGCACCAGTGGCACGCCGCTCTTATTGGATGAGTAATCTCTATAGTAAAGCCGGTGGCTCTGTTCTGGAACGGTTATATACGGCATGGTTGGGACATCATGTTGAAACCAATGTACAAAGTGTGGTCCTATTCCTCTCGCTTTGAAACGTAGTATTCCCACATACCATTAGCAAAGGCATCATCCCTTCGCCGAAAGGATTCTAACCGATCAGGAAAGTCTTCTGGTTCAAACTTGTTGCCCACAAAAGGAAAGAAGATAGCCTTATTTAGGATTGCAGCATTTACCACTTCAGACTTTTTGACGACGCCAACGACGACCAGAAACGACACTACGCCAAAGAATATGATTTTTATATACGCGATACCTCTATCACTCACACGGAAATCCATCCTATGGTACGGTTTGTAATCTAAATCTACTAAGGAAGCAGAATTCGTCAAGATTGCTTGTTCCATTGTACGTACACGTTTCTTGA
>DAOUUR010000128.1 GCA_030668045.1 bacterium | reverse complement strand
GCCGAGGGCGTCGACGAGACCGAGGCCACGCGCCCGGGCGCCACTCCAGATCCGCCCCTGGGCGGCCCGGTCGACGTCGTCCCGGCTCATCTCGCGACCTCGGGCGACACGATCGAGGAATGCCTCGTAGATGCTTTCCATGCCGTCGCGCACCGCCTTGCGTTCGTCCGGGCTAAAGCCACGCGCCTCGGAGAGCATGCCGGCCCGGGCACCGCGTTCGATGCCTTCCTTGACGATGGCTTATCGAATGGGGGAGAAGGCAGCCGGGATAGGGTTTGACTGGAACAACGCTTCCCAGGTTGTTACCAAACTCGATGAAGAACTCTCGGAAGTAAAAGCAGAGATCGAGTCGGGCGACCGGGAGGCGCTGGCCGATGAAATTGGTGATCTGTTGTTCGCGGTTGCATCGCTGGCAAGAAAGTGCGAGATCAATCCCGAGCGGGCACTAAAAAAAGCTCTCGATAAGTTCAAGAACAGGTTTGACTTGCTGGAAGAACAAATCAAATCATCGGACAAGAAGTTTAGCGACTATACGTTAGACGAATTGGAAAACATCTGGCAGCAGATAAAACTGTAAGTATTAGCAGGGGAGCAAGTGTATCGTTCGTTGATCCAAGATGAACTGTGTTCACGTCAGAAGACGTTCGGATACGAGTAAATTTTATGTTGTGCGATTTTCCGATCGGAGTTAGGTTCGGCGTCGTTACTGACATCATGGACTCACGTTGTTCTTGAATCGGATGACAATGAATGTTCAACATAGATCAATCAGTGACTTGGATGGGAACCCGAAACAGGAGGTGTCGGAAAAAACGAGACAGTTGAGAAAGAGAAATGGCTACAACATCGTTCAACACAAGACTTACTGATGCAATTTGTTTTACATAGAGAGGAATGAGAGATGAAAAGAACTCTGATGATGGCGATGGTCATGGTGCTGGCTTTAAGCTTCAGTGCTATGGGTACCGATACGCGTGTCCTGACGCTGGGTGACAACAATATGGTGCTTCTGGATGACGCCAATATCTGGCTGTTCCCGTCACGCATCTTTGAATATCCGAACCTGGCGGTTGGAGAATTTGGCAACCCAGAGGATGACTTCACGCAGTTTGGCGTGCATTGGAAATTCGGGTCAAACAATCCTATCGTGGTTGGTACCTACTTCACCGATCTCCCAGCATGGGACCCCCAGAATCTTTATCGCACCGATGGCGATTTGATTCCGTTCGATTCTGCTCTGTGGGATAATCGTAGGATTGATTTTTTCTATGGCAACGAATTGAGTAGATTTAATCTCGGCATGCGCATGTCACTGACGCAGAGCAGCCAGGTTCATGACATTGCTGGTCCCCCTGCCGACCAGAGCAAGGAATCGTTCAGCTATGTCGATTTTGGGTTCAGTGCAACCGCACCTTCAGGAATGTGGGATGTTGCCCTGAATCTGGCCAAAGGTTCATGGACCGACCGTGATGAGGATGGCTTAACACAGTCGGACGCCGATGGCTTTTGCGATGTTTCGATAATGGGTCGTTATTTCCGTGAATTTGGCGCCGACTATACCCTGATTCCGCACGTAGGTTTGTATCGAAGCAAACGTGGTGTGGAGACCTATAATGACGACGCCAATCCGGACCTGGACTATACGACCAAGAAAACCGAATCAACTTTCAATCTCGGTTGTGGTCTCAACTACACGCCAACAAGAAACGTGCTGGCGGTGGCCGACTTTGGCTTCATGTACACCTCTTGGAAGTCAGAGACATTGATTCCGCTGGCGGCCGTTCAGAAGGACGAGGAAGAGACCTTGACAACGATTCCTTACTTCAAGATTGGGTTCGACGCTGATGTTTTCAAGTGGATGGATGTTCGGTTTGGAGCGACCTCGTTCTGGAACAAGGAAGTTGACAAGGACCCCGAAGCGGGCAACAAGTCAACCTACAAGTGGGCCGAGAACAACACTTATCTTGGCTTTGGTTTCCATTGGAACCGGTTGCGTCTGGACACCTACACCGATCCGGACCTCTTCCTGCGCGGCTTTGATTTCATCAATGGCAAAGGTACCGGCAGCGACATGAATTTCCAGATCTCAGCTGTTTACGAGATGTAAGATATAGCGACAAAGACACAAGAAAAAAGCCCGGCTCCTGAGGAGTCGGGCTTTTCTCTTGATCAGTTTTGTCTGACGATCACTCGATCAGTTTCTTTGCAAATTCCGGCAGGGCGAACGCTCCCCGATGGACAGCGTCGTTATAGTATCGGGTAGCGAGATTCAGTTTGTCGTATCGAGCCTGATCAAAGTTATCCAGCGGGTCGTACTTCTTGCTGCAGAAGGCAAACGACCAAAAACCGGATGGATAGATCTGCATGAAGCAGGTGTACATCCGGACAATTGGGAAAATGTCTTTGAGATTGGCGTACAGCGTGCTGACTGTCTCCTGATTGTAAAGAGGTGACTCCGACTGAGCCACCAGGATGCCATCGTCGGTGAGACAGTCGAACACATCCTGATGAAACGGTTTCTGGAAAAGTTCGGTAGCGGGGCCGACCGGATCGGAGAGGTCGAGAATGATAACATCGTACTGCCGGTCAGATTCTTCAATGTACTTCTTGCCATCTTCGAAAATGATCTTGGCACGCCGATCATCGGCGCCGGTGGTCAGGTATGGGAAATGTCGTTTGGAAACTTCGACTACTTTGGGGTCGATCTCACACATGGTGATAGAGTTGACTTCAGGATGTTTGGTCGCTTCGGTCAAGGCGCCACAATCACCACCACCGATTATGAGAACATCGTTCGGTTTCGGATGCACAAACAGCGGCACGTGGGCGATCATCTCGTTGTAGGCGTTGTTGTCATTGTCACAAACCATCAGGGAACCGTAGAGGACCAGCATCTTGCCAAAGTCCTTGGTGTGGAGAACATCAATCCGCTGGAAATCCGATTCAATTGATTCGATAATCCGGTCAACTTTAATCGTCAGGCCGGAGAGTCCGTCGTGCAGCTCGCTGTACCAGACGTTCCAGAGGTCATTCATGCCCTCTTCGGAGATGTCTGTTTTGTTGATATTCTCACGCTTGCTCATCGTCATCTCTCCGGTTAGTCAACCACCATGTATTCGGGTCGTTTCAGGGCGTTGAAATTGGAGCCGGATACATCACAGTAGGCACCGGTCATGGTAAACATTATTCTCTCGCCGATCTCATGTTCCGGGATCATCAATCCATCGCACATGACATCGAAAGAATCGCAGGTCGGGCCAGCCAGCACAGATAGCTTGCGTTCACCGTCGCGGCAGGTCACAACCGGATAGCGGCATTGATCGTACACGATGCCTGAGAAAGTGGAGTAGAGGCCGTCATCGAGATAGTACCACACCTTGCCATCGCGGATCGACTTGCCGATCACCGATGTAATCAGTGTTACCGGGCTGGCGGCAATGAACCGTCCAGGCTCACTAACAACTTTGATCCCCGGTCTGATGTGACGGTCGAGCGCCTCCCGGATTGGTTTGCAGAAGGTGTCGATTGGCGGCACCGGTTCCACATACTCAACGGGGAAACCACCGCCAATATCGAGCAGCTTGGTATCAAGTCCGGCGACATCAAGATCATGAATCAGATCGTGGGCGGTTTCAATCGCCTTGACATAGTTTTCACTATAGACACACTGAGAGCCGATATGAAAGCAGAGGCCGCAAAATTCGTGGCCGTACTGTCCGATCAAGCGAGCCAACGGGACGACTTCGTCGGTCGTGCATCCAAATTTGTATTGTAGGTTGACGACTGCTTTGGAATTGGTATTGATGCGAAACCGAATGAGCACTTTGAGCTTCTTGTCGGTGTACCGTGAAAACTTTTTGATTTCTTCGACATTATCAACGACAAAAATTTCCACTCCTCGCGCCACGGCACGGTCGAACTCCTCGGTGGATTTGATCGGGTGCGAGTGAATCAGGGTGGCGGGATCAATCCCCGTCGTCAGCACAGTCTCGATCTCACCGGCTGAGCAGACATCGAAATTGCAACCGCGCCCGGCAAGTTCTGCAATAATCGCCGGATGACTATTTGGTTTAACGGCATAATGAATACCGACCCGTGGCAAGGCGTTCTTGAGAGCTTCGTAGTTGCGTCCAATAGCAGATAGTGACAGGATCAATACAGGCGTTCGTTGGTCGGTCCGGTTGAACAGTTCCCGAAGCAGCTCAGTATTCAGGCCGCCTCGCAGGGCAGCTTTTTCCGTTATTGAAAAACTGGTAGTGCCGATAATCATGGCAGTCTCCATCTAATTGGCTCGAGCCGTTGTTGGCTGCGAGATATCGGCAGGTTTGTGTGCTATGATCTCGTCGTTATCCGATGGTATCCCTCGCTGCAACGTCTTGACCTGAACCTGACTGGCGTCGAGTTGCTCTTTCATGTAGTCGAGGGCCAGGTTCGGATCGACAGTTTGTCCGCAGGTAAAGAAATCGACAGCGGCGTAGCCGTACTCGGGCCAGGTGTGAATCGAAAAATGGGATTCGGCAATGACTACAACTCCCGAGACACCCTGTGGGTTATAGCGATGGAAAACGGAGCGGACGATAGTCGCGCCCGATCTTCGGACAGCTTCGTTGAGATGCTGTTCGAGCAGATCAGTATCATTGAGGACCTTGTGGTCACAACCGGAGAATTCAGCTATCAAGTGTTGTCCGAGTATTTTCATTTTTCGTTTCCTCCTTCGCTAAGTATCAGGAAGATGGTTACATCTGTGGCGGCGAAGTCACCCATAGGAGTGACACCGCGCCGCTACTCATATTCAAAATCTGATGTTTCTGGTCGGCCTTGAAATAGAAGCAATGCTTGTTGGGAACTTTGTATTGAACGCCATCAAGAGCCAGAGTGGCCGTACCTTTTAGAACATATCCAAATTGTTCGCCCTCGTGGGGATCGCCTTCCTGCAGCGACTCACCGGGCAGAAGCTGGAGAAAAATCGGGTCCATGAGATTGTGGGTCGATCCTGGGATCAGCATCTCAAACACTGAGGCGCCATTGCTATCGACTGCTGCCCGCTCCGACGGTGCAAAGACAACCTTGGTCTTATCGCCGTCGGCGAAAAACTCCGAAAGACTCACCCCGAGAGCTTCGAGAAGATCGGCAAGGGAATCAATCTGAATTGAAGACTGTTCGTTCTCCAACTGGGAGATGAACCCTTTGGTCAAGCCCGCTCGGTTTGCCAGCTCTTCCTGAGTAAGGTCCGACCGCAGTCGAAGTACTTTGATCTTTTGGCCAATATGCAATTCCACTGAACTTATCCGTTGCCTCTTGTTTAGTAAAGCCTACCACCAAGTTTAATAAAAGCGGATTATAATACTGAGAAAATGGGGATTCTGTCAAGCGCTTTTTTGAGGTATGAAGGCAAAAATACAGGCAGTCCAGTAATCTGCTTGACATGGTGACCGATTATGTATTGATTAAATCCAGACTATAATTTACTAATCATTAGATTAAATCAAGCTAACCTGGAGGGTTTATGCTTCGACTAGTTATTGTCACGATGGCGATCCTGATCTTGCCGATGACCCTTGCGGCTCAAGGTCTCTCGCTCGGGATTGGTGTCTCCGGCGGGCTGAACCTGCCGATTGCCCAGCAGGACCAGGGATCGGGCACCGCTTTTGGTGTGCGAGGAATTATCAAAGCCTTGCCGATGATCACGCTGGAGCCAAATGTCTTTTTCGGCAAGTATGGTGAACCGACTATTGAAGGCGTCAATTCTATCGGCCTTGACGGTTCAAAAATTACATCTTACGGGATCGACGCCAGGCTGGGCGCTCTGATGGGTGTCCCGGGATTCTCGCCATACGCTCTGGTTGGGATGGGATTCTACAAGACCAAACGTGACCAGACGGCTATGTACGACAATGATGGGGCCGATTTTGGCTGGTCTGTTGGGCTTGGAATTGGCCTGAATCTGCCTTCAAATATTGGCGTTGATATCCGTGGCAGGTTTAACCTGATTCCGGTCGATGGCGGCAGTTCGAAGAAATCACTCTTCGTTGTCGGCGGCCTTAACTACTACTTCGGTGGGAATTAGGAGGTGATGGCATGAATACAGTTTCGAAGAGATTTGCTGCTTTCGGGCTTGTCGTCACCGCTTTTCTGGTAACAGGCTGCCTGATTATTTCCGGTACTTTTGTCATCGTGAAGGATTTCTCCTTTACATCTGCGACAGGTTTCTACCATGAGCACATCGATCTGACAGATGAAACAGAGTGGAATGACCACAAGGACGCGATCGATAATATTGATATGGTTGGTTTTGAATTCACGTTCATTAACAGTTGAGCGGCGGTGACTTTCAACGTCTACATGGATGAGGGTACCGAGCCAGCCTACACCAACTATATTGACGTCAATGCCAATGCTATCAAGATACTGGATGGCTTGACATTGCCGGCTTCATCCACGACCACGCTTACCTACGCTGAATCGTTCAAGTATCTGGTAAACGTGTCTGCGCTGAAGAAGTTAGTCAAGTCGGGAACATTCCACGCATATGGCGTCAGCACTGGTGGAACTTCGGATTACTCGATCGAGAATGGCAAGGTGATCGTCACCTTTACCGCTCACGGTTCCTGAGAACCAACAATCTGATCAATCAAGCCGACCTCGCGTACTGCGGGGTCGGCTTTTTCATTGGTAAGTGACTTGCCAAGCCGAGGTGCGCCCCGTTTATTGAATGGCAAAGCTGAACTCAATGCAGGAGTTGTGATCATAGACAAGCACGATATAGTTATCATAGGTGGTGGCCCCGGTGGCTACACGGCCGCGATCCGGGCTGCCCTAAAAGGCGCCAGGGTTGCCGTTGTGGAGAACGATAAACTGGGAGG
>DAOUUR010000379.1 GCA_030668045.1 bacterium | reverse complement strand
TATTAACCTGTTTCTCTTGACCCATATTCTCGCAATCGTTGAACTATAGTTTATACTAAACTATTACAAATCACTTCTCAGAGACAACATACAATTGGTTATTATATTAGCAATTAGCGAGAATGGTAAACTGATTTCTTGTGAAATAAATAACGATTCCCTCTTGACAGATCACCACTCTCCCCTTAGTTTCGGGTTAAGAGAAACAATATACATACGTCGGTTCCCGGACACAAGACGTAGTTCGAGGCCTGCTAAATGAAGGAAGCTCACCATGCAGTTCACGAAAGCTGAAGAGTACGGCACTCTCGGTGTGCTGTATCTGGCTGAAAAGAACTCTTCCAGTGTCACTCCGCTTTCGGAAATATCCGAAGCCATGAAGATCCCCGAGAAGTTTCTGGCAAAGATATTCCAGTCGCTATCCAAGTCCGGTATTGTCCGGTCTCATCGCGGCGTTCGGGGCGGATTCACATTGGCTAAAGCCCCCAACACTTTAACCATCAAAGAAATCCTCGAATCAATCCAAGGCCCCTACCACCTGTGCAAGTGCATTCCGGACATCGATGCGTGCCCGCAGGGGCCGGAATGTGCTTTCAGAAACCTGGTTGTTATAGCTGAGGAGCGACTCGTTACGGTGTTTGAGAGCCACACGCTGGCTGACCTTGTCAAGTGGCAGAAAGAGAAAGTTTCGACTTCTGAATAGTCGGGTTTCCTGCTGCCACCATCGCCTATCGCTTGCTTCCGTGTCACGCGGGGCGTTATACTCCTGCATTGTTATGCAAATAAGGAGATTTGCTTAGATGTCTGTAAAATCAGATCGATGGATCATTGAGATGGCTCAAACGCAGGAGATGATCAAACCGTTCCACGAGACTCAGGTTCGCAATGGAATCAGTTTCGGGGTTAGCTCGTACGGTTACGACATTAGCCTGGCTGACGAGTTCAAGATTCTCAAGACTGATAGATCAGGGGAAATCGACCCCAAGCAGGATTCCGCGGCCAATTTTGAGGATATCAAGGCCGATTCGGTTCTGATCCCACCCAATTCGTATATCCTGGCTCGGACAGCTGAGTATTTCAAGATTCCCCGCGAAGTGATTACGATTTGTCAGGGTAAATCTACTTATGCCCGTTCCGGAGTAATAGTCAATGTCACGCCATTTGAACCGGAGTGGGAGGGGTTTGCCACCATCTCACTGGCCAATACATCCCCTTTCCCTGTCCGTATTTACGCCAATGAAGGGATCGCCCAGTTGATTTTCCTGGAAGCCAGCGAGGTCTGCGAAGTTTCATATCGGGACAAAAAAGGAAAGTATCAGGGGCAGAAGAAAATAACTTTATCAAAATCAGATTAATACATCCGATACACAGTCTAAGAGACTGGGAAGTAATTCATTTTAGGAGTTTATAGATGCCCGAAGAAATCACAACGAACAGAGCTGGTGCCACTGAGAACAAATCATCTCGAAAAAGACGAATGGTCACAATAGACGGCAATACTGCTGCCGCCCACGTTGCCCACGCCACCAACGAAGTGATCGCGATCTATCCGATCACGCCCTCCTCAGATATGGGGGAGAAAGCCGACGCCAAGTCTGCCGCCGGACAAACCAATATTTGGGGTATCATTCCCGAAGTTATTGAGATGCAATCGGAAGCCGGCGCTGCCGGTGCCGTCCATGGAGCATTGACAACCGGAAGCCTGACGACAACCTTCACCGCTTCCCAGGGACTGCTGTTGATGATCCCCAACATGTTCAAGATCGCCGGTGAGATGACGCCGACCGTCTTTCATGTCACAGCCCGGGCCGTTGCGTCGCACGCCCTGTCGATTTTTGGAGACCACTCCGATGTCATGACCACCAGATCGACCGGATACGGCCTGCTTGCTTCGGGGTCAGTGCAGGAAGTGATGGATCAGGCCTTGATTTCTCAGGCCGCGGCACTTGAATGCCGGGTCCCGTTTGTTCACTTCTTCGATGGATTCCGCACATCACACGAAGTACAGAAAGTTGAGGAAGTCAATTTTGATGACATGCGTGAGATGCTCGATGAGAAATTCATTGCAGCCCACCGCGCTCGCGCCCTCTCCCCCGACCGTCCGACCATCAAAGGTACGTCACAGAACCCCGATGTCTTTTTCCAGCATCGCGAAACGATCAACAGGTACTATGACGACGCCCCGGCTATCGTCCAGAAACATATGGATAGATTCGCCAGCATTGTTGGTAGAGAGTACAAACTTTTCCAATACTACGGGCATCCGGAAGCCGAACATGTAGTCATTATCATGGGAACAGGTTCCGAGGTCGTTCACGAAACAGTCGACCATCTGGTTGCTCAGGGCAAAAAGGTCGGGCTGATCAAAGTCCGTCTGTATCGCCCCTTCTCATTGAAAGCCTTCATCGAAGCTATTCCGGCTACTGTCAAATCGATCACCGTAATGGATCGCACCAAGGAACCGGGATCGGTTGGTGAACCATTGTACACCGATGTCCAGACTGCCGTGGCTGAGGCGCTCCATACCGGAACTGCAAGCTTCTCCTCTCAACCGCTGATTGTTGGCGGCCGCTACGGACTGGGCTCTGCCGAATTCAATCCGTCGATGGTGATAGCCATTTTCGATAATGTTAAAGCTGACACTCCCAAAAATCACTTTACGGTCGGTATCAACGATGATGTTACCTTTACTTCGCTTAAGACCGACAGTTCATTCGAGATCGAGGGTGACAATTTCAGAGGGATGTTCTTTGGATTGGGCGCCGATGGCACCGTCGGAGCCAACAAGAACTCGATCAAGATTATTGGTGAGAACACAGACAACTACGCCCAGGGTTACTTTGTCTATGATTCAAAGAAAGCCGGAGCCATAACTGTTTCTCACGTTCGTTTTGGTAAAGAACCGATCCGCAAACCGTATCTAATCAACTCGGCCCAGTTTGTCGCCTGCCACAATTTCTCGTTTCTGGAAAAGTACGAAATGGTAGGGAAATTAGTCGAGGGCGGTACGTTCCTTCTCAATTCACCATATTCCAAGGATGAAGTCTGGGATCAGCTACCGATGGAAGTACAGCAGCAGTTGATCGCAAAGAAGGCTAAGTTCTATGTTATTGACGCTATTGC
>DAOUUR010000413.1 GCA_030668045.1 bacterium | reverse complement strand
CTATAGCATAATCTTTTTGTTTCTTGGCTTCGGTGCGTTTTTCGATCAGTGCTTCGATATCAGAGTCCAGAGCCTCTTCCCTGCGAATGAAATTGAAAACAGTATCGATTTTCTTAATCGCCTCAAGGGCGGAGTCACGCTCTTCAACAGATAGCTTGTCTTCAGCCTTAAGTCTATTGATATCGCGGATAAAATCAAAGACCGATCCGAGCGCGGCTGATATGTTCAGGTCATCGTCGAGAGCTTCTTCAAAACCGCTTTTCAACTTCTCAATAATCTCAGTGGCCGAACCATCGGATTTGCCACCATGATAGTCGACCAGGTTGTTCACAAAATCGTTGTATCGTTCCAGAGCGTTGCGGGCTCCATCGAGACCGTCAAAAGTAAAATTGAGTTGCTGCCGATAATGCGTAGCCAGCAGGAGATAGCGCACCGCCGTTCCCGGGTAGCCCTTTTCTATGATATCACGAAGGGTGAAGTAATTGCCCATCGACTTGGACATCTTGCGACCTTCAACGATCAGATGTTCACTGTGCATCCAATAGTTGACGAATTTCTTGCCGGTAGCCGCCTCAGACTGGGCGATTTCGTTTTCGTGATGTGGGAACATATTGTCCACACCGCCGGTGTGTATATCGAATGTCTCACCGAGATATTTCATCGACATCGCCGAACACTCAATATGCCAGCCGGGTCGACCTTTCCCAATTTCGGTTTCCCAGTATACGTCACCGTCGGCCTCGTCCCACGCTTTCCAGAGGGCAAAGTCAGAAACCGAGTCTTTTTCGTACTCGTCGGATGCCACTCTTGCACCCGGTTTCAGACCTTCCATATCAACATTGGCCAGCTTGCCGTAGTTCGGAAACGAAGAGATGCGAAAGTAATAGTTCCCGCCGCTTTCGTATGCCGATCCCCGCTCCACCAGTTTCTGGATCAAAGCCACCATCTCAGGAATATGGTCGGTTGCAGCCGGGTACTGCTCGGCCCGTTCTATCCCGAGGGTATCGATATCGTCAAAAAAGGCTTTGATATAGCGAGCAGTGAAATCTTTCAGGGCCAGCCCCTGATTCCGGGAACCGCGGATTGTCTTGTCATCGATATCGGTCAGGTTCATCACCTGCGTGACCTCGTTACCTTTGTACTCAAGGTAACGCCGGAGGAGATCCTCGAACATGTAGGTGCGGAAATTGCCGATATGGGCATAGTTGTATACAGTCGGACCACAGGTGTACATCTGCACTTTGTCTGGCTGGATCGGTTTGAACTCTTCCTTGACCCGTGTAAAACTGTTCTTGAATTTCAGTGCCATTGTTACCCTATGCTTCAGTAAGTGATTTCACTGTTTTTGCATCAAGCTTCTTTACCAGTTCAATGATCAGCTTGACCGTATTGTCATAATCGGCACGATTGAGAATTCCGTTATGGCTGTGGATATATCGTACCGGCGGACCTATGACAATTGAAGGGACCCCGAGTCTGCTAATATGAACACGGCCAGCATCGGTGCCGCCTCGTTCCATGTATGACATATGGTAAGGTATCTTCTTGGCGTCAGCGGTTTTGAGGACGAGGTCTCTTAGCTTGAGATTCGGAATCATCGACGAATCATAAAACAGGATCGCAGGCCCGGAACCAAGCTTCTCAGCCTTACTGAAACCAGCCGGTGGTACATCCTGCCCCACGCCGGTATCGACTGTGATACATACATCAGGTTCAACCATATGGGCGACTGTTGCAGCGCCACGAAGACCGACCTCTTCCTGCACCGATGCTCCGGCATAAACAGTACTGGCATGTTTGATTCGACCCAGCTTTCGGAGCACATCAATGGCAATCGCACAGGAGACCCGGTTGTCAAAAGCCTTGCTCATGTACATCTTCTTGTTGCCCATAATTGTAAACTGGCTGTCCGGTACAATCGGATCGCCCAGACGCACGCCAAGTTTTTTAACGACATCGAACTTCTCCTGCGTACCGACATCAATAAACATGTCTTTGATATCCAGAACTTTTTCCCGGTCTTTGAGAGGCAGTAGATGCGGTGGCACTGCTCCGGTAACTCCAAGCACCGGTCCTTTCGATGTCATTATCCGCATGCGCTGGCCGAGAGCGACATGTCCCCACCATCCCCCCACCGGCAGAAACTTGATGTACCCTTCCTTGGTGATCTCTTTGACCATAAATCCGATCTCATCAAGGTGCCCTAAAATAAGGACACGTGGTCTATCAGCGCTGCCCTTCTTGCGGCCCAGCACCGAACCCATCTTGTCATACTCAACTGAATCAGAAATCGGTCCCAGCTCGCGCGTCATGATGTTGCGCACTTCGTCTTCGTAGCCCGAGATTCCATTGGCCTCGGTAACTTCTTTCAGGAGGAGTTCAGTCTTGTCCACGGTTGCTCCCGTCCAATATCAAAAGGTTATCAACATTTCATCAAAACAGATTCAAAATATATGAAAATTATGCTCCGGTCGCTACTCAAATGTCGAGATGATCGGCCAGCTCGGCGAGTGTAGATATCTTGCGTACCGAAGCAGGCATGTCGGCTGGATATTCCCGGCCTTCAACGATCTTGAGAATCGGAGTCATACCGATCCCGGCTGGACCGGTAACATCCTCAATGTAGCGATCACCTACATAGACGCATTCAGCAGGGGCGAGCCCGGCGAGGTTGGCAGCCTTGTAGAAAATATCCGGGTGCGGTTTGCGGAGCCGAAACGTCGAGGAGAAGATCGCAAAATCAAGATATGGCTCAATACCAAACCGGCTCAACTCGTCCCGGTGAGCCCTTTCCGGAAAGATGGTGTTGGAGATGAGACCCATCTTGCCTATCCGTGAGCCAATGAGATTCAGCGTGTCAATCACATCG
>DAOUUR010000531.1 GCA_030668045.1 bacterium | reverse complement strand
TGTGCCGCGTCGGCAATCAACGGCACTTTGGCTCGGTCGCAAAGAGTTTGAAGTTCGTCATAGTTTGCGGGATGACCTGCGACGTCAACCGGGATGACTGCCCCGGTGTTCGCGGAGAATTTGCGATCTATCTCATCAGGATCAATATTGAGTGTGTCAGGGTAGATGTCGGCCAGCACCGGAAGTGCCCCCACTGCCATTATTGCTCCTACGGTGGCCACGTAAGTGAAGGGTGACGTGATAACTTCGCGTCCCGGTCCAACACCGATTGCCTGTAGAGCCACTTGTAGCCCCGTTGTTGCCGAGTTGACCGCGACGCCATGAGGAACTTTCAAGAGAGAGGTGATTTTCTTCTCGAATGAGGCAACTTTGGGACCAGCTGATAGCCAGCCTGAGTTCATCACACTGGCCACCTCCCTTTTGGCAGCAGTAGATATTTTGAGATCGAACAATGGTATTTTTTTCATAGACTCCACCTGTAGTCTTCGTGCGTGTTCCAAAAGTCCGGTTTAAGTCTAATGTGATAGAATCCGAGACGCAACATAAGTTTTGTCGCTCGGTAGATCAAATTTTCTTTTCTGTTTGCCAAAAAGAGAACGAATCGCATTCTTGTGCTCAGATCGTGAATAATAAATCTGGCTCAAGTGCAACCAGAGGTTTGATTCGCAATGAGCAAGAGAACTATGACTGCGGAGAACTTTGCTAAAGACTGAGAAAAAACGTATTGCCATTCTGGGTTGGATAAACTCTGTCCATGTCCAGCGTTGGGCCAGAGGTCTGATGGAGAGAGGTTTTGACATCAAAGTCATCTCACTTGGCGGTGAAGCACGCGACGACATTAACTCAGCTATCATCCCTCGCTCGGGTCGGGTTACATATATAACCAAAGCCGGACTGGCGGCGAAAGAAGTCGAAAATTTCCAACCCCATATTGTTCATGCCCACTCTGCCGCTGGATATGGATGGTGGATGCTGCGTTGCAAGACTCGTCCGCGAGTGGTTTCAGTCTGGGGGGCCGATGTGATCGACTTTCCCAACAATTGGCTCAATCGTGCGTTCATCAGAAAAGTCCTGAGTGCAGCGGATCATATTACAGCAACGAGTCAATTGCTAAAAGGTGTGTCAGAGAAACTTCTGCCGAGGATAGCAGATAAGATCACAGTCATTCCTTTTGGTGTCAGAGTCCTCGAATCATTCAAGCCGCCTCCACCGCCGACACCACCACGTCTTTGTTTTATCAAGGCGCATAATTACAAGTACGGTCCGGATATTCTTCTGCAAGCTATGACCCAGGTTGTCAAAACTATCCCCGACATTCAGCTTTCTATCGCCGGTGTAGGTGAACTGACATCGCTTTTGCGCAAGATGACTACGGATCTGAATCTGGATGCGAACGTCAGATTTGTTGGCTTTATTGACAATGCGAAAATATATGACTTTGTTCAGGAGCATCACATTATGGTAATGCCGTCGGTGATGGAATCGGAATCCTTCGGTGTTGCTGTACTCGAAGCAAGTACTTGCGGACGCGCAGTAGTGGCGTCAAGAGTTGGAGGGGTCCCGGAGGTGCTGATGGATGGCCAAACAGGTATCCTTGTACCCCCCACAAATTCCGAGAAGCTCGCCGAAGCCATAATCAAACTGGCCACCGACCCGGAGTTATGCCGACAGATGGGCCAAAATGGGCACTAATTTGTAAGCAAGCGCTACAATTGGGAGGATTCGGTTGATACTATGGTCGAGTTGTATGGACGCATGATAAAGGAGTCGGATTAGTGGTTTGCATCGCCGATCCGAAAGCGATATTACAGCAGGTCGTCGCTAAAAGTTACGCATATTAAACATGATGTATCGACTACGACAATGGATCAAACAAGTGGCACCGCCATCGCTTATCAGCTTGGTCCGCCGACCTCTCAAGGCTGTTCGGTCACAACTGAAAGCACAACGTCGTCGTGGCGCCGACCTGGTTACGTGCGAGAAATTGACCCAGGATCTTCGCAACGGCGGAATCACGGAAGGGGACATCGTGATGGTACACACGTCGCTGTCCCGACTCGGCAATGTATCCGGTGGTGCCGACAGTGTGATCCAGGCCCTCATTGATGCCGTCGGAGAGAGCGGAACGATTATGATGCCGTGC
>DAOUUR010000512.1 GCA_030668045.1 bacterium | reverse complement strand
TGGCTAAGTATGTCTCCTTAAAGAGCTTATATACAGAGATCGGCACATCTTCCAGCTCATTTAGAATTTAATATAAGACTTACCGTTATACGCTGTAAAGACTAAAAAATCGCACCCTTTTCAAGACTGCTCCGTCTCAAAGAGAACAAACCGGTTGCGCCCCGAATCCTTGGCCTTAAGCAGAGCCATATCGGCGTTGTGCATCAGCGACTTAGGGTCATCGGCGTGTTGAGGGAAAATAGCTGCTCCCAGTGAAACAGTACACCCAATTTCAAGACTGTCATCGTCGATACGGAACCTTGATTCGGCCACCCCGGTCTTTAGTCGATGCATGAATTTGACACATGTTTCAGCATCGACCTCCGGCATGAGAATACAGAACTCGTCACCACCGTAGCGAGCAATGATATCAATACTGCGGATCGACTTACGCAAAATGTCACCCATCTGGCGCAAAATAGCATCTCCGGCCAAGTGACCATGATTGTCATTGATGACTTTCAACTGGTCAAGGTCAAAGAAAATCAGACCCAGATTTCTCTGGTACCGTTTGGCACGGCTAAGTTCCTCGTCGAGACGTTTGAAGAGATACCGCTGATTGGCCAAACCGGTCAGGGCATCGGTGAACGAAAGCTGGTGGGCCAGTTCGTATGATTCAGCATTATCAACCAACTCAACGGTGTGGCTCCTCAATATCGCCAGCCGCTTCATGGTGGTCTCACAGACAGGATTGCCCCTCCAGGCGAGCAAACCCGAACGGGTCGAAGAGAGCGGATAGAGCGTAAGGCATTCCAAACCTGCTTTCCGAAGCTCGGCTGCCCACTCCCCGACCGGGTCATCAGTTTCTGCAAAAGTAGCAAGCTCACACATCTTCCCCTGGTCAACAGCCTTGAGCGCTCTGAAAAATACCTCTCCGCTGGGAGGCGCCATTCTCATTTCGACACCGTCCATGAATAACCGGGGATTGCTGGTATCATCTTTCGACTGGTAAGCGTAGGCGACACTTTCAATCTTGAGATCATCTTTGATCGCGCCGATAACACGGGGGACAATTTCTTCGGAGTTGCGACACTTAACAAGTTCCAGGATGCTGCTACCATCGAGTTTCTCCGAACCTATCTGCTCACCAAGCTCCGCCTCTTTTGTTATAAGCTGTTGTTCAAGCGATGACAATTTCGTTTCGTGCCATTTGATATGATACGCCGCCGAGAGCGACTGGGCCAACGATGCGGTCAGCATACGAAAAGCCGGAGAACCGGTGTAGATGGAACTCCGCACAAAATAGACACCATACAGATTATCACGCCAGTATATCGGAAAAAACAGATCTAGGCCGTGAGCCTCAAGCTCTTCCATGAATGTCGCCGGTACAACACCGGACAGATCGCCAATCGGGCGCGGGCGAAAATCATCTCTGAGTTCTTCAAAAAAATCACGGCTATGATTTATCCGGAAATCGCGACGATTGAACCCTCTCACACCATGATAATAGTTCAGCTCTAGATTATTTCGTTTCTTGCGAAGGAAGATGATCTTCTCGCAGGCAAAGCCGGTCTTGAGCAGATCGCTGACTTTTCGTGCTATCACCTGAACGTCGCCATCAAGACTATTGGCCACGAGAAAATCTGAAAACTCAGCCAGGTTGGTTCCACGCAGAGCAGCTGTCATCTTCTTCTCGCTACGAATTCGAGCGACAAGCATCAGACTCAAAATAACGACCATGCCGCAGAGGCATATTATACGCGTGGTTTCAGTAAGCATATTTCCGATCTGTCAGTGAATAAGAACCAGAGACCAATGCTTTTCTCGGGCGAACGATTCACCGACGACGAAAGTACCGAAATCTGGAACGTCTTGTCAACAAGCGCTTTTGCCGTAGAATTCCAAACACCTGCCACCATGAAGTGGTCAGGGCGCGTCCTCGTTTGTTTATTCCGTCGCGTATCTCAGCGATAGAGGCAAAAGGGTCATCTTCAATAACTCGCAGCGTCAATGTCTCAACATCAGCTGCGCCCGGATCAATCGTATCGGAAGATGGAGCACTGGCTGGTGGTTCCGGTGGGCGGGGGGACGCAACCTGATCGATTATCTTAACATCGGTGACCGTGGCTACTTTTTTTTTTGGTTTTCCCTTTGGCGAAGAACCCCCAAAGTCACCGCGAGCGTCGTCGGTAGAAGTGTACGCTTTCAGCACATTATCGAATTCAAGCAGATCGTAAATCTCGTAGACGTTGGGAATCATTCCGGCC
>DAOUUR010000134.1 GCA_030668045.1 bacterium | reverse complement strand
TGTTAAGTCTTTTGCTACGCCAGTTCCACAATTGAAATCAGTACTATGGAAATATGGAAGATTATAATCATTCAACACCTTTTCCCATTCGCTATAAACTGGCGGCCATGAATCGCTGCGCCCCATTACCGCAGAAACAACCGCATACTGACTGCGAGCATCCACGCCACTTTCATCTATACTGGCAAACCATATTACCATATCAGAATCCTTAAGTCCCCACATTTTCCATAGCTCTCGCATAAGAGAGCATTTTCGATTAGGCATTATACCCCTCCCCCTGTGGTTGGTGAAGTGTATAATCGGCAAAAAGAAACCCGCCACGAAGGGCGGGTTCCTACCCTATCACCTATAGGGGTAACTCAGCTTGATGCCGGCGCGCTCTTGGGCGTCCGTACGTTCTTGGTCACTTTGCCCGCCTTCAGGCACGAGGTGCAGACGCGAAGCCGTTTGGGCTGGCCGTCAACAATCGCGCGTACCGACTGCAGGTTCGGATTCCAACGTCGCTTCGTAATATTATGGGCGTGAGAAACGTTATTTCCAAAAATAGGTTTCTTGCCGCAAACTTCACAAATCTTTGCCATTGCCTGAATTGTATCCTTTCACAAACTTAGCCTCGGAATCTACACAAATTATCGGAAAACACAAGCCAAATCGGACACATGTTTCCCGTTTTTTTCACCCTGTACCACCAAAATCGATCCAAATAGCGCCCTCAACGCAGAAAATCGGCTCGCAGGCCCCTCAAAGCCCCCTAAGCGTGTATGTGATCGCAAGTTAGCGTGAGTAGGGCGTTTGGCTGGTAACCATGCATTGTACCTTTACTTTCGGGCCGTCGGAACTTTAATTTAGGATTCGGTTAGAAACAGATAACTTACAGGGACACTAATGCTTGATCTCAAATTCATAAGAGAAAATCCCGAGCTGGTGAAAGCCGGGATCGCAAAGAAAAACGACACTTCCGACATCGACCGGATTCTCGCTCTCGACGAACAGCGCCGCGAGATAATCCGGAATGTTGAAGCCCTCAAGGCCGAGCGCAACCAGGCGTCCGGCGAGATTGCCAAAAAGAAAAAGGCCGGTGAACCGGCTGACGATGCTATCGCTGCGATGCGGGAAGTGGGCGAGAAGATATCGGCGTTTGACAACAAGCTGCGCGAAATCGAAACCGATCTGCACGACGCTATAATCTGGCTGCCGAACATCCCGCACGATTCGGTTCCGGTTGGGGCCGATGAATCGGCCAACGAATTTGTGCGCGACTGGGGCGAGATTGTCAAACCGGATTTCAAAGTGCTGCCGCATTGGGAGATTGGCGAGAAGCTCGGTATCCTGGATTTTCCGTCGGCTACCAAAATCAGTGGCTCCGGTTTTTATCTATTGAAAGGTCTGGGCGCTCGTCTGCAGCGCGCGTTGATTAGCTACATGCTTGACACTCACGTCGCGGCGGGATGTGTCGAGATAGCTGCGCCGTATCTTGTGACCGCTGATTCGATGTTCGGTACGGGGCAACTTCCGAAGCTGGAAGAAGACATGTATCGAACGACCGAAGATAACATGTACCTGATCCCGACCGGCGAAGTTCCGTTGACCAATATCTACAAGCAACAAATTATCGACCACCAGGAGTTGCCGATTTACATGGTCGGTTACACTCCATGTTTCCGTCGTGAAGCCGGAGCGGCTGGCAAAGAAGGGCGCGGAATGATTCGTGTGCATCAGTTCGATAAGGTGGAGATAGTCAAGATCGTGTCGCCGGAACAATCGTACGACGAGCTCGAATCGCTGGTGCTTCAGGCGGAGAAAATCCTTCAGGGTCTCAAGATGCCGTATCGTGTCAGCACGCTGGCCTCGGGTGACCTGTCGTTTGCCGCTGCCAAGTGTTATGACATTGATCTCTGGGCGGCGGGTGTGGACAAGTATCTGGAGATTTCATCCTGCTCCAACTTTGAAGATTTCCAGGCGCGTCGGATGAAATGCCGTTACCGTGATTCCGAGAAGAAAGTGTCGTATCCTCATACGCTGAATGGTTCGGGTACGGCGCTGGCTCGTTTGATCGCCGCTATTCTCGAAAACTATCAGAACGCCGATGGCACCTTGACGGTCCCCGATGTTCTGCGTCCGTACATGGGTGGAGTAGAGAAACTGGGTTAATGTCGAACCGTTCGATCACAAAGGGCAAGACCGCCGGTTTGTATATCTCCGGGTCAACGATTTTCAAGAGTTTTCTGCTCGGTGGTGTTGCTGCGATCTCTGTTGTCTTTATCTGGTTTACATTTAATGTAATCGAGAAGCTGAAAGAAGATACCCGTTCTCAGGTCACCAAGTATGTAAAGTTGTGGCAGATGGCGGCCAACTCGCCAACGTCGGGTGATGAGCTTCAGTTTATTTTCGACGAGATCATCGTCAAGGCGAATTTTCCGATCATCGTTCTTGATAACGACCACAGCCCGATCCATTGGCGCAATATCGAGGGGATTCCCTCCGATGATACGACTCGAGCATCGTTTGAGAAGTTGCGAAGCATCTCTGAGGAGATGTTGCGCGACAACGGCGAATTTCCACTTCACCTCGATGAAAACTACGTCAACTATTTCTGCTATGGAGATTCGGAAGTCATCAACCAGTTGAAGATGATGCCGTGTATTGAGATTGGTATCGTCGCAGCATTTCTTATCGTTGCCATGATCGGGTTTCAGAATATCCGACGCAGCGAAGAGCGGCATATCTGGGTGGGGATGGCGAAGGAAACCGCGCACCAACTTGGAACACCGATATCATCGTTGATGGGTTGGCTTGAAGTTATGGAACACGAGTGCGCCGTTCCCACCGAGGCCTCCGAGAAAGATGCCTTCATCACCGACACCGCGGGCAACATGAAGGTCGATATTGAGCGGCTGCAAAAAATCGCCCAGCGGTTCGGGCAGATTGGATCATTCCCCGAACTGGAACCATGCCGCCTCAACGATGTTGTTACCGATGTGGTGGAATACTATCGACGACGACTACCGTTTGAAGGTCAGGGAATTCAGATTCTGTTCACGCCGACCGATGTTCCACCGGTAGCCTTAAACACCGAGCTGTTTAGCTGGGCGCTTGAGAATATGATCAAGAATGCGCTGCAGGCGGTTGATGCCAAGACGGGGCGCATAATGATTCGTTCCGAAGTTGAAGAGAAAAGCGGTTCGGTCGTTATCGAAATCGAGGACAACGGCAAAGGTATTCCCGCCGGTGCGATCCGCAAGATATTCCGTGCCGGTTTTACTACTAAGAAACGTGGCTGGGGACTCGGACTTACGTTGGTCAAACGCATCATCGAAGAATACCATGGTGGCAGGGTCAGTCTAAAGCGCTCCAAGCCGGGCGAAACACTTTTTGAGATTTGCCTGCCTGTGGCCGGAGAGAAACCGTGTTCCAGCCAATCCAATAACGCGACAACATGAGGTAATGAATCTACTGTGAAGACTCAAGGTGACAAAAAGAGAATCTTGTGGGTGGATGATGAGATCGACTCCCTGAAACCGCATTTCCTGTTTCTTGAACAGAAGGGCTACGAAGTTGTCGGAGCCATGTCCGGGGACGATGGTATCGCGCTGGTGACCAACGAGAGTTTCGACCTGGTGCTGCTCGATGAAATGATGCCGGGCAAGGACGGTCTGGAGACGTTGGAAGAAATCAAGGAGATTAAGCCGCATCTTCCGGTGGTGATGGTAACCAAGTCGGAGGAAGAGACTTTGATGGAGGATGCGATCGGTCAGAAGATCGATGACTACCTCGTCAAGCCGGTCGTGCCTTCGCAGATTCTGATGGTTATCAAGCGGCTGCTGGACTCCCGAAAGATTATTGGCAACACTCTGATGAAACGATACATAACTGAGACGAATCGTTTCAACCAACGACTGTTTGGCGCCCTTGGTCCGGAAGACTGGCATGATGCTACCCGAATTCTTGCTTCGTGGAATCTTGAATTGGATGAGAACAACGATGTCGGACTTGAGCAGGCGCTTGAGGGTACACGTAAGGAATGGAATGGAGAGTTTACTAAATACATTCTTAACAATTACCAGAGTTGGTTAAGTAGCGATGATCGTCCGCTCCTGTCGCCCGACATTAGCGGACAATTTGTCATTCCCGAGCTCAAGAAGAAAAAGAAGGTGCTGTTCATTGTGGTGGACTGCATGCGTCTTGATCAGTGGATGTTGGTAGAGCCGCTAGTTGCGGAATATTTCAATGTAGAGCGCAACTATTACTTCTCCATGCTGCCAAGTGCCACACCGTTTGCGCGGAATGCTCTTTTTGCGGGGATGTTCCCCGATGATATTCATCGTGCCTACCCCGATGTTTACAACGCGAGCGATGAGGGGTCGCTGAATCGGAAAGAAGAACAACTCTTCTCCGACAATCTCGCCCGCAACGGTCTTCGCTATGGCAAAGGGCTTAAGTATATTAAAATCTATAACAACAGCGAGGGCGAGACAGTCGCTAAGAAAGTGGGCGATCTGTTTGACTCACCAATCGTAACGCTGGTTTTCAATTTCCTGGATATCCTGGCGCACGGTCAATCCAACAATGTTATTCTCAAAGAGATGGCCGGGACAGAGGCAGCTTTCCGCTCCCTGATGAAAAGCTGGTTTGTACATTCACCGCTCTTTGCAATTCTGAAAGCATTTGCCAGGAAGGATTACACAGTGGTGATTACAACGGACCACGGATCGGTACTCTGTCGTCGCGGGACAGTTGCACATGGGAAGCGATCAACGTCGAGTAATCTCAGGTACAAGTATGGCGACAATCTAAATTCCAACCCGAAAGAGTCGGTATTGATTAAGAAACCGGAAGAGTGGCGTTTGCCATCGCTGACTCTTGCGACTACATATATTATTGCTCGGGAAGATTTCTATTTTGTCTATCCCAACAACTACAATGAAATGGTGCGCCTTTTCCAGAATTCATTCCAGCATGGCGGTATCTCACTTGAGGAGATGGTGGTTCCTGTAGCCGTACTCAATCCGAGGTGATGACTTGAAACCAGTCCTGCACATTGTGTCCCATTCCGAAGAGCAGACCAGCGGTCTGGCCGAAAAGCTGGCCGCCACTTGTTTTGTCGATGGCGACATCCTGGTGCTGACCGGTTCGCTTGGCGCCGGCAAGACGGTTTTTGTTCGTGGTTTGGCCGGTGGGCTGGGACTGGATAGAGAACTGGTGAACTCACCGTCGTTCACCCTCGTCAATGAATACCCGGGGAAGCGGTCGTTGTTTCACTGCGACCTGTATCGTCTGGGCGACACCAGCGAGTTGCACGAACTGGGCTGGGAGGATTATCTCAGCAAGGACGGTATCGTTGCAATTGAGTGGGGAGAGAAAGCCCGTGCCATGTTGCCCGAGCGATACTATCAACTCGATTTTTGCATTCTAAATGAACAGGACCGGGAGATTGAGATTTCCTATGTATGCCCATGACTGATTTTTCTGAGAGCAACATTCTTGCTATTGATACATCCAGTTCTGTTCTCAAGTTGGCCCTGAGTTTTGGCGGTGATCGCCTCGTGAAATCATCCGAAGAGGTGAAACAATCGCACGGACAGTTTCTCATAAAAAAAATCGGTGAGTTGTTGCAGTCTTCCGATCTGGATAGGAGAGAAATTGATGCCCTGGTTGTCTCGGTTGGTCCCGGTTCGTTCACGGGACTTCGCATCGGTCTTTCCGCGGCTAAGGGTATGTCGGTGGCATTGGATATCCCGTTGGTTGGCGTGGGAATGTTTGAGGTAGCCGCCTATCGCCTCGGAAAACTGGACGATCCGGTAGGAGTTATTATCCCTTTGACCAGAGACCAGGTCTTTGTGGCAGCGATTAAGGACGGTAAATCCGATCCAGCGTCGGTGGCGGTCGTTTCGAAAACAACGTTAGTGCACGACTGGAATGCAACGCAGCTAATCGGAATCGGTGGTCACATTTCAACCTGTCTGCCCGATATTGCCAACATATTGCCGCCCGGTGAAATTGAGTATGACGCTTCGCATCTTCTGCATCTCGGTCTTGAGAAGCTGGAGAGGGGCGACCTTGATGACATCAGCGATCTGGAACCGGCCTACCTTCAAAAATCGCAAGCGGAGTTGCGCTTTGAGCAACGCCACCCCGACAAATAGAATGAAGGTCGACATCCGTACCATGACCGAGAACGATCTGGATGTGGTTCTCCGGCTTGAGCGGGAGATTTTCTCAGACCCCTGGCCCCGTTCTACCTTTGTTGAGCACGCTGCCGATGAAATCTGGGGTACGCTTGTGGCTGAGGTCGATGGCGAGATCGTTGGCTACGCCTGCTATTACATCCGGGGCGAAGAATCACACCTGACCAATATGGCGGTACCGACCCGGCATCGGAGAAAATCGGTTGCCAAACAGCTTCTGGAATATATCTTTGGAGTCGTTACCGAACACCGATGCGAGTACCTGATCCTGGAGGTCAGGCCTTCCAATACCGAAGCCGGCGCCTTTTATGAAAAACATGGTTTCGGGTTTCTGCACCGGCAGCCTAATTATTATCGAAGGCCGGTGGAGGATGCGTTGGTGATGGTTCGTTATTTTGATACCGATGAGGACGACGCCTGACCTATGGCTTGGTTTCGAAAAGATAAGCCTGGAGTTGAAGCCCAGCAGAAGAAAAATATCCCCGAAGGGCTGTGGACAAAGTGCCAGTCCTGCGGAGAGATTGCATATAGCAAGAAGCTGGAAGAACTGCTCTGGGTTTGCCCCAACTGTGACTTTCATTTT
>DAOUUR010000546.1 GCA_030668045.1 bacterium | reverse complement strand
CTTGCCCTCGATTGCAGGAAACTGTGCGAGTTCCGTGAACTGGTCAGGAGTTGCCTTGACCAGTGCCAATCCACCTTTCTCTGAGATCACCAACAGCACTTCCTGGTCTGCCAGAAGAACGAACTGGCCGCGGGCGTAGCGTCCGCCTTTCCATTTGCGGGTGCCATCTTTGAGATCGATGCAGGCAAGAGTGCGGCCGTCAAAACCGTAGGCATGGCCCTTGTGAATCACGGAATCGTTGAAATAAGGCTGCAGCTTTGCCGAGGTCCAGCGTTCTGTGGCGATCCATCCATCGGGTCCGTGCGTGATGGTGATGCGGCGCACACCGCTGCGTTCATTGGCACTGATCAGGATGTCGCCGTCTGCGATCAGGGCTGGTTGCACAATGGGATAACTTTCCCATGAATGCTCCCAGAGCAGTGTGCCGTCGCTCGGCGTGACGCCGATCGCACCATTGCCGTTCATCTGCACGATCTGGACAACTCCGGCAATCGTCATGAGGTGGGGAGAACTATAACCTTCTCCGGCGGCAGGTCCGAACCAGCGCGGTTCACCGGTGGCCAGGTCGTAGGCGGCCAGCGCTCCTGAGGCGGCAACGATTACGAGGCTGTCGATCACCAGGGGAGAGCTTGAAAAACCCCAGACCGGGAGCTTCGCGTCTGTGTCAGTCGCTGCATTGCGTGACCATACAACACTGCCGTCACTGGCATTGAGCACGTTTAGGATTCCAGTTCCACCGAATGTGTACACGTAACCGTCACTGAGGGTCGGTGTCCCGCGCGGACCGGCACCGCCTACTGACTCCCAGAACCGGGTCGTGTCACTGTGTCTACATACCGGTTTGCCGGTATTTATGTTATATCAGGCGACTACCTCATCCGCACCGCGCTGCTCCTGGGTGTAGAACAAATCGCCGCGAACTGAAAAGGATGACCAGCCCGGTCCAATGGGCCGGCGCCATAGCTCGACCGGGGGTGACGCAGACCAGTCGGTCTCGATCTGCACGCCGCGGATGATGCTGTCGCGATTGGGTCCTCGAAAGCCGGGCCAGTCAGCTCCGGTCTCCGCTGCTGTGGCAGCCGACGGGATAGCCATGGGCTCGTCTCCGGTTTGGGCCAGAAGTCGATCTTCGGGCGTTTCCGCCCACCGCCACGCGAAATCGTGCTCGAGGCGGGTGGTATTGCCACCGGTCCGGACGAGCGCCCACACGCTGCACGCGAGCAGGATGGTCGCGGCCATCGCCACGCGCCGAGGTCTGTCAGAAAGGTGACGGCTGGCCACCGCCCAGACGACGAAAGCGAGGCTCAGGACCGGGATTGCGTAGATGATAAACATCATCCCCATGTTGCCAGTCGCAATCGACACGTGGAGAATTCTTGGAGTAGCGGCCATCGCGATTATCATCAGAACGACTGCACTCCAGCGTTCAAACCGAGGCGCACGGCTGAAGAAAGCCCACCATACGACGATAGCCAATCCTCCGAGCATTCCGCCAAACACTCCGATCATTAGAGTTGTATCTCCGGGCACAACCATTGGGAAGACAAACCTGAGCAGCCACTGCAGAATCACGATAACCACGCCGGGCAATAGCCTGAGGGGCTTCTGCTGAGTCGGTCCGTTGGATAGTTTTTCTTTTCTTCTTTTTAACATTGTCTAATCCTCATACAATTTTGAAATTTAGGTTCATGGTGACTATGTAACGTTGTTGCCTGGCCAACTAATTTAAGGACTTTTCTACTGATGCGCTTTCTTTTTCTATACTAATCTGTTTTGCACAACGGGTTAAGTTAGACCATTCGATCTTTCAAATTTTTTTGGACAAATGATACGTTGATTGTCTCACTCCATCACCACCGGAAAATCCTGCCCTTTTGAAAAAACCACCGGATACTGGGGCTGACCTCTGTACTTTTCCGACAGTTCAGGAATCACATTCTCCAGATACGCATTGATCTCGCGGACAGTAACACGGCCGTCTTTGGGCGATCCATCGGCTGCACCGCTGATGGCCTGGATCAGTGCATGAGTGAAAAGCCCATGCCCCAG
>DAOUUR010000535.1 GCA_030668045.1 bacterium | reverse complement strand
CGGTATGTAAAGCAACAGACCTGTCAAAACAGCATGTCAAACAAGCCTGGCTCATTGAGGCTCTTTGGGCCGGTGCGGCAGTCGGCATTATCGGAGGAGCGCCAAAATGCTGCAAATCATGGCTCAGCCTTGATATGGCTGTCAGTGTTGCCTCGCAAACTTCATGTGTCGACCTATTCCCGGTTCCAACTCAAGGTAGAGTCTTAATTTTTATGGCCGAAGATGCGGCCCATAATGTACGGGCCCGTATTGAGGCTATCTGCCTTCATCGCAGTCTTGACATCAACACCCTTGATCTTTACGTTATCACCGCATCAACACTAAGGCTTGATCTTGCCGGTGATCAGAAAATGCTCACGGAAACAGTTGATATCCTGCGACCCAAGCTCCTGATTCTCGATCCCCTGGTAAGACTTCATCGTCTTGATGAAAACAGCGCCTCTGATATTTCCTGTCTGCTCGGTTTTCTGCGGGGATTGCAGCGCAGCTTTCAAACCGCCATTGTTCTGGTGCATCATGCCAGTAAAAAACATCGGGCACAGCCGGGCCAGGCACTTAGGGGCAGCTCTGACCTTCACGCCTTTGGTGATTCTAATGCCTATCTGGCCCGACGAAAAAACAATCTTGTTCTAACCTTTGAACATCGGGCGGCAAAACCACCGGACCCAATTGAATTGCGCCTCGTCTCAAACCCTGACGGAAGCGCGACCCATCTCGAAACCATTATTTGCCACAAAAATAATGCTGCCGTTTCTTTAAATGATAGGCTTCTCTCCCTGCTTAAAGATAACGAAAAACCTTTAACCCGCACTGCTATACGAAACCAGCTCAAGGTCAACAATCAACGACTCGGTATAGCGCTTTCCGAACTTGAAAAGCAGGGGGTGTTTATACGATCGGCAGACGGATGGATCTCTGCAAATGCCGGCCAGGGCAGTACTGGTACAATCCAGAAAAAACAGTCAAAAAAATGCAAACCAACAACTCTGCCTTTTTGAATTTTACCAAACTAAAACGCCTTGTATCCATAGCTTCCGTTCTGGAAAACAAAGGTCTGCTTAGTCAATTTAGAAAACAGGGCGACCAGCTCTTTGGACCTTGCCCTGTTCATCGGGGAGATAACCCCAATGCTTTTGTGGTCAGCCTCAGTAAAAATCTTTACCACTGCTTTACCGGGTGCAATGGTGGCGGGGATGTCATTGATCTGGTACAAAGACTCGATGGCAAATCCTTCCACCAAACCGCCATCTACCTTGCTTCTTTATCTTCCTGTACTAAGATACCTGTCTGCTTTTCTCCAAAAAAGAAGTTTGTCAAATTCACAAAACGTCTTCCCCTCGATCATACTGTTAAATTCCTTCAATTAAAAAAAATACTTCCTGCCACTGCTCGCAAATTTGAGGCAGGGGCATATTCCGGACAAGGGTTTCCGGCCGATTCAATCGGTGTACGCCTCCATGATCTCTGCGGCAACCCGATAGGCTATGCGGCAAGACACCTCAATAACACAATTATTCAGCGTTACGGAAAATGGAAATTCCCCCCTTGCCTGCCCAAAAATGAAATCCTTTATAATTACCACCGTCTGCGTCAATCCAAACAAAATGCGTTGGTCGTGGTAGAAGATGCATGGTCTGTTATGCGGCTTGCACAACTGAATATACCGACCGTTGCCTTGCTCGGCATTCACCTGGCAGACACCCAGAAAAAACTGCTGACTGGAAAGGATAAAATCGTCCTTATGCTTGATGGCGATCATGCAGGTAAAAAAGCAGCAGGAAATTTACTGGCAATCCTGGAACCTTTCACTCAAGTCCACCAAATCTCTCTTCCTTCCGGCCTTGACCCCGATGACCTCTCAGACACTGAACTTATAGCTGTCGTATCCCCTTTTTTTTCTTAGCCGGTCTTTTCTTTACAGCATTATGACCGTTCTGTTCCATCCATCCTATAGGGTAGCGCCTGGAACGGAACGGTTAATGTTGCTGTTTGGTGTATGAGGGCACTATGCCATGGTTGGTGCAACTATACATGTCTAAGGTCGCGCAACGCAACACCAGTCCTGGAAACCTTAGTCTTCCGTGCCAACAATCCTGCACACAAACCACTTTTAGATGGAATAGCACT
>DAOUUR010000471.1 GCA_030668045.1 bacterium | reverse complement strand
GGCAGCTTGCTTAGATTTACCTATTTCGAACCTGCACACCAGGGATGTGTTGCCTTCATCACAACCGTCTCCGTTCAGTATGACTGAGGGCTTCCTCACCCACTGCCACCGGCAAACAAGAAACCGGTCGGTACGATCACGCACCGACGATCGCATGTGCCATGTTATCTCCTCTGGAGACATAACTCTTAGACGCCGATAATACCAATCAAGTGTTTGCATGGTGTCTCAAAGAAATTTTTTTAGATATCGCCCGCTGAGTTTAACGGAACTCTTTTTCTTGTTGAATTCGCTGGTCGACATATATAGCTTTGCCCCTAGGAGAAAGGGGGATAGCTTCGGTGAGTTCGATTGTAAAAGTGAGCCGGCAATCGAGTTTGCGCCCCAGATTCCGATGTATTCGGTCAGCATCATCTTCGCCGAATCCATCGGCAGGCACAATACGCAAAACGGCCCGTCCCTGCGTCTCTTGAAGAAACTGAAACTGCCTGACGCGCAGGAATGTATCATCGTGCATATTCAGAGCTGTCCACGATATTTCAGACCCGTCATCGGCAATCAATACTTCCTGTGTTCTGTGGCCTCGGATATCTCGGATGATAGTGTGCTTACGTCCACATGCTTCACAATGATTGTCAACATATGTAGCCCAATCATCGGTTCGATAGCGGATGAATGGCATTGCCGTATTTATAAAACCTGTTCCTACAATCTCACCGCGTTGGCTCGGTGTAGTTACCGGATTACCCTCATCGTCGAGGAGTTCGAAGTAATCATAAGTTGGCCAAACATGATAATCGTCGGAATGTTCACACCCTGCTGCAAGGACAAGCTTTTCCGATTGACCATAACAGGAAAAAAGGCAACATCCGAATACTTCCTCAACCATCTGCCGCTGCTCGGGATATACTATTTCAGATTCAGCTATAACACCCCTGATGTTTTTCGGAGCATGAGTACCGCTTCGAAGAATGAAACGGGCCAGGGCAGCGATACTGGAGGGGTAGACATGGAGAAAGCACGGTCCGATAGTTGCGATATGCTTTAGATAGCGTTTCATATTCTCATGGGACATGTGAAAGCTGCTATAATAATGGTGCCGGAGAATTGGGTCATATTCGTGGCGAAATCCGTTTCGATCAGGATTAACTATCCGACCTCGCAGCATGGCCACCGGCATCCCAAGTTTATATCCCGCTCGTTCCCAGCTTGTCGTAAGATAAGCATATTCGACAGATGAGCGATTCGCATTCATGTAAAAATGCAATGGAGTACCACTAGTTCCTCCGGTGGATCCAAAATCAACATCCTTGTCGTCAACACTCTTAGTGCACATATCTGAAAGATTATCAATTACAACCTGCTTATCGATCATCGGAAGTCGCCCCATATCATCCAGCGATTGAAAATCGCGAGGATTAAATCCAACAGAATCGAACATCCGACTATAGAACTCTGTTTTTTCATAAGCAAGCTTCAGCATCTCACGTAGTTTGTTCAATTGATACTTATGGGCTTGCTCCTCTGACCACCATTGCGCATCGCTAATAAATTTGCAGTTCTCTCTGAAACTCTTACCTAACAGCCATTTCGGAGGAATTAAACCCAAACCTCTCCCCAACGTTGACTTTATCCACGAAGGTGTTTTCTCCCAGAGGTTCTTTTTTGAAAGTACCTTTTTCATTCGTGTTTAGTGGATATTCGGAATCCTGCAATAATATCGTCCCAGCGTTTGATTGTCGCTTGTGTTTCATACCGCAGAGCAGACTGGCGAGCTGCCTGTGAAAATTCATCCAGTTTCTGTTCGTCCGAAAGTAATGCAATAAGACGTTCGCAAAATAATTCAGGTGAACGCCGCGGAACCAGATAGCCATTGATCCCGTCTTCGACCAAATCGGCGAGGTCACCGACATCGGAAACCACGGCCGGCAAGCCGCACATCATCGCCTCTATCACCGAGAGTGCCAATCCCTCGAGATCCGATGTTAAGGCACATATCTTCGAGCGACGTAGCCAATTCTCCACATCATTCCGCTGTCCAACGAACGTGACGTTGTGATCGATACCCAACTCAAGCGTCAGTCGCTGTAGTTCCTCACGCAGTTCACCATCACCGACAATCACGACATTGACGTCCGGAAGCGTGTTGGCAACTAACCTGACGGCCTGCAGAAAGATGTCAATCCGCTTGACCAAATCGAGACGGGCTGTCAGGATGACGTCCACGGAAGGAGATTCTTGGCTCGGCTGGAATTTTCTTGAGTCAATGCCACCGGATACTACATGAATATCCGCCTTGATCCCATTGTCTTGAAAGAACGCCGCCGCACGCGTTCCCATCGTGATTATCGTATCGAAGCGAGAGACAATCCTTAGCCGCCTATTTCTAGCCGGTTCATCAATTGGTCTCGTTTTCATGAAACAGTTTGATTCATCATATATGCCGTCGTTACTGACTTCCGTTCCGCCAACACAGAAGTAGATTGACCGGGCCCCCGCCAAACGACCGG
>DAOUUR010000545.1 GCA_030668045.1 bacterium | reverse complement strand
TGATTGTCCGCGACAGCCAGGTAGCGATTTTCTTTAAGGACGGCCACGCCGCCGACTCGTTCAGCGTTGGTCGGCACACTCTTTCGACTTTGAACATCCCGATCCTGACAAAGCTGCTGTCATTTCCGTTTGGTTTCAAATCACCGTTCAGGGCCGAAGCGTATTTTATCAACCTTAAAGTATTCACCGATCTGAAATGGGGAACAAAACATCCGGTAACTTTCCGCGATTCCAAGCTCGGTTTGATCAGGCTGCGTGGGCATGGCGCTTTTACATTCAAAATCAGTAATCCGATTCTTTTCCTCAATACGATTGTTGGTCGCCAGGCTCGCTATACAACCGCGGACATTCAGGATTATCTTCGAGACGTAATCGTAGCTCGGATGAACGACCTTCTTGGTGAGAAGCTGGAGACAATTCTCGACTTGCCCGCTATCTACACCGAGCTGGCCGAAGAGTTCAAAGGTATCGTGGCCAACGAGTTCGATAAGTACGGCATGGAGCTGGTCGATTTCTTCATTGCTTCGATTACTCCGCCTGAGGAAGTCAACCAGTTGATCGACAAACGGTCTGGAATGGAAGCGGTTGGCGATCTGGACAAGTTCCTGAAATTCGAGATGGCGACCGGAATGGGTGGTGCCGGCGCTGGTTCGGCTATGACTTCTGGGGCCGGGGTAGCCGCAGGCGTTGGTCTGCTGGCTCCGGCGATGCTCTCAAAGGTTTTCTCGCCTGAGCAGACAGAACTGAAACGTGAGGCTGTGCCGACTGTCACCTGTCCGAAATGTCACACCGACACACCTGAACAGTCACGATTCTGCTATCGTTGCGGTCATCAAATGGTAACTCAGAACCGGTGCACTTCGTGCAATCAGGAGCTACCAGCGGAGGCGAATTTCTGTCACCATTGCGGGTTCCATCTGAACGCCAAGTTGTCCTGTCCGCACTGTTCCGAAGAGATCGTTCCGGGTTCCAAGTTCTGTGGCAGTTGCGGAAAGTCGATAAACAAGGACGATGAGTAAGAAAAAAGCAGGTTTCTATATTTCGGTAGGTTGTCCCGGTTGCGGTGGAGAGCAGACAATCGAGGAGAACTTCTTTGTCACCACCTGTCCTCATTGTGGGTCGGTGTTGCGGTTGGTAATGCCCGATACTCTCCCGGCATACCTGATGCCGAGTAGTCTGGCCAAGCGTGATATCCGATTCAGCCTCGACCGATTCCTTAAGAAAGAGTCGCTACCGCTTACCGATTCCGATATCGCTATTAAGCGGCTTTACTACCCGTTCTGGAAAGTTGACGGCCTCTTGCTGAAAGTCCGCAATCGGGTCGATACTCGTCAGGTCATGGCCCAGACCGAGTATACGTCGGAGGTTGTGATTGAGCGGGAGAGAACAGAAGTCGGCGTCACACCCTATTCGACCTCAGTTGCCGCCGGTACCGAAATGTTGGGTGTCCCATCGTCGTTGGGCATACGCACCGATCATATCAAGCTGGTTCCGTATTCAAATGCAAACATCGATTCCGGCTTTGATGCTCTGCCGGTTCTTCGTCCCTGGACCGATGTTCAACAATCAATATCGAAACGGATCGACACCCTCCGCTTGATCGATCCAGCCGCGTTCGGTTCCAACCTGACCCGACTGTTTCATCCCGTTTTCTCGCTGGTCTACTCACCGTATGTCGTCGTCGAATCATACGAACAGGGATACCGGCGATTCCTGCTTGATGGCATCACAGCCCGTCTGCTTGAGTACCGGACACCTGATGGTATCTTTGATGTTGCCAGCCACACCGACGGCAGTCTGCCGGACCCGTATGCCGGGGAAGGGAGAGAGCTGGAGGCTGAGGCCGAGGGTGGTGATGCGCTCGAGATTGAATTTGGGGCGATTGAAGTCGAGTTTCATCGATGTACTACCTGCGGTGTTGACCTGTCTGATGAAAAATCGTATCTGTATGTCTGCCGGAACTGTCACGAGATCAAAACCATCGAAAAAACAGCCTTTCCGATCAGCAGCTTGAAAGTTGCGAAATCAGACGGCCAACAGACTGACCGGCTGTTTCCCTTC
>DAOUUR010000177.1 GCA_030668045.1 bacterium | reverse complement strand
TGTCAGGTTGCAAGCAACCGTGACCTACGAGCTAAAACAGGCTATGCCTGACCTAAAATTTGTCAGGTTGTAAGCAACCTACAAGCTACTTTCCCCTGACCTAAAACAGGCTTCGCCTGACCCAAAACAGGCTATGCCTGCTTGACAGAATTAGAAAATGTAGTATCTTGGTAATGTACATACAGAATTTCACAAGGTACTACCATGAAACAGGCAAGCCTGTATTATCAAATCAGAATCGCGTTGCTACTGGTGGCAATGCCCTGTATTGCCCTCTCGGGGGCGGTCGCTTGGTCCGGGTCTGCGCCGATTCAGGCTACCGCGACGGTTATCCATCCGGTTGGCCTCGAAGAGTTCCCGCCCGAGTCTGACCAGCACCAACCGGCCCTTCTGTTCCGCACTCCCGGTTCAGCCGGAACGTATGTTGAGATTGAAGCCGATGGTGTCTGTTTCGATTGTCCCAGTCGCTTGAAACTTACAATCTCATCGACCGACGCGATCACCGAAACAGATGACTTGTCATTGATGTCGTATGATGACCTGATGCAATCGGTTCCAACCGGCACGCGCGAGTGTACGATTACAGTCTTTGTCACCGAGAACTGATCTGCCCTCTATATTGTTACGTCTCTAATATTCTCTGAAGAAATTTGCCGAAACTCCGGCTTAGCCGCCGGTGTAGGCAACGGTGATTACAATGCTGGCGCTATAGGAACCATCGGACTGCATCAGCTTGGGAACCACTGCACCACCAAGCCAGACCGTTATACCGGATGGGCCGAGCCGGTCGGTGATGGTGTGCCAGGGATCGAGATTGTCTCGCTCTGGACTGGATTGATCCGGAGTGGCGCGAGTGTCCAGCGAACAGTCGGTCTCGGTGAAGATCATCTGCATGTTGTAGCCGCCGTCATTCATGTAGGTGGGCAGGGCAAAATCGATCGTCACCTCCGCACCTATGGTGCCAGTGATGAGGTATTCGGCGGCGGCCCCGGCGGTGTATTTGGTAATCGTTTTGGGAACCCCCGGAAAGACATCCCCAAAAACCAGGTTGTTGTTTATCGTTATGTTCTGCGCGTGAGATTGAGCCGCCAGCCCAAAGATGCCCAGAAACACCAGAGCACCTATCGCCAACAGCCTCAATCGGTTCGTCCACATATGACTGACTTACCAGAGTGACCGCGTCAAATCAAGAAAAAAATTGACAACCCGGCCGGGTGGTCGAGGTAAGGTGTTGTACTGTTGCGTGTTAGGGGTGAGTCAGATTGGGATGATTCATGGTAATTATGACTAAAGCGGAGCTAAAGAAATATGAGGACAATCCGACATCTAATGATGTAGCTGTTCAATTTTTGGACAGTTGCCAATTGAGGCCTCGTTAGGAGACAAGCAAGATGGCACGGAATGGATTTCTGACCACCGCCATTACAGTAGCGTTCATTGTAGTTGGATTGGGTGCACTCACCCCTTTGGCCGCAGAAGAGTTGATCTGGTCGCGTAACTACGGCGGCCAATACAACGAGAGCGCCTACGCCGGAGTATCGGTTACTTCCGGCGGTTTTGTCGTACTGGGGTCAACATATTCATTCGGCTTAGGCGACCACGACATCTTCCTGATACGAATCGATTCATACGGTGATACCCTCTGGACACGTACTCTCGGCGGGCAACTCACCGACTATGGCTACGACATCCAAACAACATCTGACGGTGGGTTCATTATCGTAGGTATGACACGTTCGTTTGGAGCCGGGAACGGTGATGTCTATCTGGTAAAGACAGACTCGACCGGATCGACCCTCTGGACAAATACATTTGGTGGCACCGAGCGTGACGAAGGATGGTCGGTGCGGCAAACTGCCGATGGTGGTTACATTGTTGGTGGCATCACCAGTTCTTTTGGGGCTGGTGAATCTGATCTCTATCTGATAAAAACCGATACAGCCGGAGTCATGACCTGGAGCAACACCTTCGGTGGCGTTGATAGCGAATGGGGCGCGGCGGTGCGTGCCTGTGACGATGGCAACTATATTCTGGTTGGCTCAACAGTTTCCTACGGGTCGGGATACTGTTCATTGTATGCGGTCAAGGCCGATGCCGCCGGTGATTCTCTCTGGACCAAACTATATGGCGGGAACGGGGCAGACCTCGGTTACTCGGTGGAAGTCACCACAGATAGCGGGTTCATTTTTGTCGGTTCCTCATCATCGTTTGGCGATGGCTCGGGCGACGTTTATGTCGTGAAGACTGATGCTGACGGTGCGGTCGCATGGGAAAACGCCTATGGCGGAAATTATGAAGACCGTGCCTACACTGTGCAGCAGACGCCCGACGGCGGATATGTTGTTGCCGGGATCAGCGAATCGTTTGGATTCGGCAAGCTGGATATGTATCTGCTGACACTGGACGCATTCGGCGAATCAGTTTCCTCAAACACGTACGGCGGAACAGAATCCGATTACTGCCGGTCGATTTTCATGGGTGATGCCGACGAATTTTTCATGGTGGGATATTCGTACTCCTATTCCAACGGCGGTTCCGATGCGTACGTTCTGAAGATTAAGGGCGACTCTCACACTGATGTTGAGATACGCCACCAGAATTCGCTGCCAGATGGTTTTGCGCTCGGGCAGAATTTCCCGAACCCATTCAATCCCGAGACGACAATACCGTTCTCAATTCCTCGCTTCTCATATGTACACATGGTTGTTTTCAATATCCTCGGGCAGGAAGTTGTCACGCTCGTTGACGCTCCCATGTCGGCCGGTGACTATCAGGCGCGATGGGACGGTCGGTCTGAGTCGGGACACGTTCTTTCCACCGGTATCTATTTCTACCATCTTCAGGCTGGTGATATTTCTTTCACGCGCAAGATGCTCCTGATCAAATAGCCACAAGTGGCTTTCAGGCAATGTGTGCCGGTATATTACGATCTATAGCAGATGTGGACCCGCACGCCTCGGTGCATCTTCGACCGCGGCGGGCGCGAGACCCGACGCCCGCATACCGTTGGGTCGCACTCACCTTCGGCGAGCAGGACCCAACGCAACGTTATCATATTATCTGCTTGATGTAAATTGTCCTGATGAACGGCAGATGTCCACATCTGCCGAGTCGCCTGTCCCCAGGAAAAAACCGGCACATGTAGACATGTGCCGGTCACGAAATCGGGCTTGTTGATAAAGTCCCCTCGTGTCGTTGCGGCAGGTCCTTCGAATTCGCCTAGATGAATTCGTGAGACCTGCCGCCCACCAAATTAACCAAGTTGTCCCTTTTCTACCAACCTACGAAGGCATTTTGGCCGATTTGCCGGTCTGACTGTAGGTTTTCCCCCATAGTTTGCTCAATAATTTGGCATTCTCCGCTCCTCGCCGAGCGATCTCTTTACTATTGATAATGAGACAGAAGTACCCGGCGATTAAGATAATATACGAATTGCTATAAAAAGCGCAGAAGCCAGCCAACGGAAAGATTGCCTACTTGGAGTATGTCGATGCTTTGGAATAGACAGCGTTTCGGGTTTATCAGGAATATCCTTGCAGCCGTTCTTATCGTAGTCATTTTTGTGGCTCCTGCGCTTTCGCAAGATGTAGCCACTGGCACTGCAGTAGCTAACGTTCTTGCCAGCCTGATGGTGGTCGCCACTCAAAATCTTGATTTTCAGGATGTTCTCCCCGGCGTGGCGAAGATTCAGGATCAGACCAGCGACGCTTTGTCCGGTATCTTTACTATTTCCGGCGCACCTGACCGGGAAATCTCGATGTATATATGGTTACCCGATTACCTCGCCACAGTGTCGGGAGATGATCGATTGCTTGTCTCCTTCGCCTCAACTATGGCCACTCTTGATACGGCCAACGCCGGCGGTAGTCCCGCAGCTCTCGGCGATGCTTCCGTTCCGGCTTTAATTGGGATCGATCCGCACAACCTCCCCGATATTGAGTTGGGCCCGGCTGGTGGTACAAATCCGGGAGAATGTCGCATTTATTTAGGTGGCAAAGTGACTCCCTCTGTTGACCAGGGTTCCGGGGCCTACAGCGGGGATATCACCCTGACAGTCTCCTATACCGGCAACTAAGAACCCTTCCAGGTCATCCCACACGCAACATAATCTATTGTAACACATAGCGTTACGCCTCCATGCGCCTCAGTCGCTCGGTTTGGTTTGTTTCATTTTGCCAAATCGGTTGAAACGGAGATTGTTGGCCATATCCCACATTTCAGATCGCGGGCCATTTTCGGCCCATTTTTTTTGTCTATAGAGTGTAAAGAAATTGAACAGTATGACGATTATACAGCCAAAAGGGATTGTGTATCAACCATGAGATCAAAAGTTGAACATAGGATTAATCAAAAGGAGTTGACCATGCAAAGACATTCTGGACTGACGCAGGTTTGCACAGTAGTAATTGTGCTTACCCTGGCAGTCTTCCTCTTTGGACATGGTACGGTTGCAGCTCAGGATGTAGCTGTCGGTCAGGCGACAGCAACCGTACTGACCATGCTAACGGTCACGGCCACCATGGCACTAAAATTTGGTGACGTCATGCAGGGCGTTCGGAAGGTAATGGGCAAGAACGTCATTGAAGGGGGCGGTATGAGTTCCGGAATTTTCACTATCACCGGCGCAGTCAGCACGGAAGTGTCCTGCTATCTGCAACTGCCGGACTACCTCTGGAACGCGACTAACGAAGACCGACTGGTAATCGCGTTTTCATCGACCGATGGCTTAATCGACACCACCGCGGCCGGCACACCAGGGGTCCCCGGGGGAGGCCTTGGCGCCGTGGATCAGGATCCGCACAACTTGCCGGAATTTGCCCTTAATGATGTCGGGGGAATTGGCAAGATTTATCTCGGTGGAACAGTTTGGCCAACTGTAGATCAGCGCAACAGCACTTACTCGGCTGACATCATATTGACGGTAGCATACACAGGTAACTAACAGAGAGAATATTAATATGTAAGCGGCTTGAGCCGCTGCTTAGGAGATTAGAACAATGAGACTTTTCAAAAACAACAGTGCAATTGGCACCTTGGCGATCCTCGTCGCGCTGGTCCTGGTTTTCTCAGGCACCAATGTTGGTGCTCAGGATGTAGCGACCGGTTCGGCTACGGCAACCGTATTAACCGTACTGGCCGTTGTCGCCTCGCAGGCGCTGCAGTTTGGCGACGTCATGCAGGGAGTCAGAAAAGCCATAGCTAACAACGTTGATGCCTCATCCGGTATTTTTGCTATAACAGGAGCGTCCCTCAAGGAAGTTTCTGCCTATATGCAGCTTCCCGATTATCTCTGGAACTCAACCAACGAAGATCGTCTGGTGATATCGTTCTCGGCCACCGATGCCGTGATCGACACACTTCCGGGAACACCGACCGCGCCAGGTCTGGGTAATTCCGGTAATGTCGATCCGCACAACCTGCCGGAATTCCAACTGGCTGATGGCGGTACCGGTTCGATCTATCTTGGTGGTACGGTCTGGCCGACGGTCGATCAGCGTAATGCAGCCTACGCGGCTGATATCATCTTGACGGTTGCCTATACCGGTCAATAAGAGTCAGGGCGAGTCACTCGCTTGAAAATCCGGCTGCGGCCGGTCGGGAAGCATCGGACGACTTCCCGGAAGTTGCGTAACAAGGAAACTAACGCAAGCATGGGATGAATAAGACATGGAGTGGAATAAGAATCTAAAGATTAAGGCCGGAAGG
>DAOUUR010000396.1 GCA_030668045.1 bacterium | reverse complement strand
CTACCGACATCAACGGAAAGGACACTGTTTCTCAACCTGAAGAACTGTCTGCCGACGGGCTTGCCGTACAGGATGTGCTGCGCGAGGTTCTGACCCGTCTCAAACATGGCGACAAGTCTGGTCTCTATGAGAACGAATTTGAATATCTGACCGATGAGACAACGTTCGATGAGTATCTCGAACTTGCACCGGTGAAAAACGCCGAGGCCGATACGCTGGTGTCGGTGGAGGTGGTTGCTTTTGAACCGTCTGAAGAAAATTCGGCCCTGGTTACATATATCGTACACTTCAAAGGTCCATCGGGGAATGAATCGGAGTTGGGCGACGTGATCCGCATGTTCAAATACCAAGGACGATGGATCAAGCCGACGGTGTCCGTCTGGCAGAATCAAAAAGAGTACGATGATATTGTCAGGCAGGCCGAAGAAGCAGCCGATGAGGAAGGGTGAGCGGTCGTGAATAGCAACGCTGTATCTCATATCGGAATTGCTGTAGCCGATCTGGACGAAGCTATCTTGAAGTATGCCAATATTATCGGGTCGGATAAACATGTCGTCACCGAAGTAAGCGACCAGAAAGTCAAGGTGGCGATGTTTACCCCTGACGACTCCGGGGCGACTCGTATCGAACTGCTCGCTGCAACCTCACCAGACAGCCCGATTGCAAAGTATCTCAAGAAACGCGGCGAAGGTTTGCACCACATCTGTATCTATGTAGACGATATTGATTCCCGGCTGGCCGAGTTGAAGAGTGCCGGGGTTCGACTGATTGATGAAATGCCGCGTATCGGTGCCGAAGGAAACCGGATTGCCTTTGTGCATCCTTCTGGAGCCAACGGTGTCCTTATTGAACTGGAAGAACGACCTAAGTAACCGGTTCCTGAGGATGGAGCTGACCGCAGTGTTTGCAACTATTGAGATCGTTGCTATTTAACCTGCCACAATCACATCGCCAGTGGAGGGCACTGTCGGAAGAACGTGCTGAGTTCAAGCGAGTCTGACGCCGCCTAATCAACAGCAAGACCAACAGCAGAACAACCAGTGCTCCGGAGTATGTCCAGTTTGGATTTGTTTCTCGCGGGCCGAATACGGTCGGCTCAACCGGGCCGTAATAATCAAGGCTGCCCGCTATCCAATCGAAGTCGCTCCGAATGATTTCAGCGTTGGCAAGGGGACACTTCGCCCAGACAGTGAACAGCAATTGATACCCCTCTGGATGCGTGTAGATATGACCAACAAAACGGTGCCATAGCGGAATGTTCGCAGTGGTGTCGGTGGTAAGAAATTCCAGTTCAAAACGAACACGCCCGTTCTCAGAGTAACCAGTGGTCGACATCAACCGAGCTTCGGGGAGTTCCAGGATGATATCAGCCACGACGTTATCCACCGAAAGCTTCAATTCCTCCCGGTCCCGAATCGCTTCGTCGCTGTCCAGGAAGTTTCTGAAAATGAGAATTTCGGCACCAGCGTCATTATTGGTGATATGATACGGATAGCCTGCGGTGTCAGCTTGAAGCGACCAATCAGATGAAAGATTGATTCTCACCTCGCCGTCCAGCTCGACAAAATCAGAGCCGGTTACCGAGGCGCCAAGAGTTACAATTGTGAATAGCAACCACCGAAACATTCGCATAAACCTCCACTGAGGTTATCGACCGGTCAGGCTCTACAGCGCAGCCCAAAGGAGCCGGTGGCGCGAAGTTATTTTGCTTTAAAATTCGCGCGAAGGCAGTCGTTGACAATTTTGAGGCGGCCTTCGATGAACTTGTTGCGCTTGATCGCAACAGTATAAACAAATCCGCGACCGTCTTTCTTCCGAGTCAGGAGACCCTTTTTCTCAAGGCGAGCCAGAACGGTCATGACTGTCGTATAGGCTAATCGGCAGTCGCTACCCAACAGGAAGAGCGCTTTTTTTACTGTCACTGGTCCCTCCCGCCAGGCCAGTTCCATCAACCGGGTTTCGGTGGGGCCGAGGAAGACACCAACTCCGGCCGCTGTTGGATCGAAATAGAAGGGCAGCTTAGCCACGGCGCGGCGGATTACGGTGCTCAAGGATCAGTTGTATACCGAAAGCGATGATGCACGCCGGCCAGAAAAAATCCCAGATGTCGCCATAGATAATGCCCATGCGATCAAGCAACATCAGAATACCAAAAATCAGTACCAGGAACCCAAAGAACATAATTTCCTCCTGCAAGTTATATTGCTTTGTTAGTGCTATATCTACCGGATTCTTGTCAATCTGGTAACGACCAACTTGGCCACCGTCTCAAGCATCTCCTGATCACTTTTGGAAAAGTTGGCGGGTCGGTTGGAATCAATATCTATTTCACCCAGACATTTCATTCCGTCCATCAACGGTACGACTATCTCCGAACGGGTCGAGAGAGAGCAGGCGATGTGTCTCGGGTCGGAGTTGACGTCGTCAACGATGATCGTCTTTTTCTGCGAGGCAGCTGCTCCGCAAATACCACTATCCAACTCAATCTGTGTATGTTCGGTCTTCTTGCCAATGTACGGGCCGACTTCAAGGGTGCGACCTCTCATCATATAAAAACCGGTCCAGTTGAATTCCGGACTAAAACTATCTAGCAGCTCTACTGTTTGCTGAAGCACTTCTTTCTCGTTGCCGGCATCGGCAATGGCGATTCTGATGTTGTCCACCAGTTGCTTTCTTTTGTCGTCGATCATAACCTGTCTCTTATTGCTTGAAGATTTTCCGGAGGTGTCGCCGGGTCCACTACACAGCCGGGCCCAATTATCAAACGTGCGTTATCATTCTCTTCTTTGATTTGATCAATGCGGCGACCGATATCAGCCGGATCACTGTTGATCAGCCAGTCGGAATGATCCACTCCGCCGATTAAGACGTTGCCCGGCATCAATTCACCAGCTCTCTCCAGCGAGAGGTTGGTCTGATCACCTGAGTCCCAGTTGATCATCTGAGCGGGATATTCCCTGCCTGCCAGTTGTTCCAGGTAGTTG
>DAOUUR010000614.1 GCA_030668045.1 bacterium | reverse complement strand
TCATATTGTACTCCTTTTTAATAGATGACAAATATTTTTGCAGGTGATGCAAACTGCGCTGGCCCGGGATGAGCCGCGCGAGTTCCTTTTCATCAAGTTCCAGAAGCGCTTTCGGAGTTGTGATCCCTTCCCGGTGCAGAGTGGTCAGAGTGCCTCGGTTGAGGATGTGACCAAGATGCTGGTGCAGTTGTTGCATCGATACCGGTATCCCAAAGCGGAGAGAGAAAGTTAGTTCACGCAATTGTCCGATCAACGATGAATCGCGGTCCTCCGCTTCGATCAATGCCGCCAGCCCGCATATCAGATGCGCGACGCTGTCTCCCAACGCCATCATCTGACCGAGATGCATCTGGAACTGTTCTTCCAGTTGTTTCACCGGCACCATTTGGCGCCACTGCTCGGTCAGCATCAGCGCCTTTATTGAAGCCGCGACACGATAGGGCAATGGTTCGCTCAAGCGACAATCACCCAACAGAAACGACACCTCGCCGACTGCCTCGCCGAACTGCTGATAGAGCATCCTCACCGGCAACCCCTGGCTGTGTTCCCAGCGCGACAAGAGACCGGGTGGCATAGTCCATTCGGGAGCGCTCAGGGCCAGAGCAATCCAGCCGACATCATCGGTTGGGCGATCCTGTTCAAGTTGCCGTTTGAGGTGGATCGTTTGTTTTATCGACAGCCCCGACAGAGCCGCCGCATGACCGATAGCTGTGACACTCAAACGACCGGTATCGTCATGTCGGATCAGATCGTTGTCGAGAAGATTTTGCAACAGAGGTTCAAAATCGATTGGCGCACTGTTCTCGGTGATGTACAGAGTTTGCCCAAACAGGTTGTCAATCTCGTTGCTCTTTTGCACTAACCCGGCGGCAATCAAATCTAACAACCAGCCTTCCCAACCGGTAGTGGCCAGCGCCGATTTGATAGCTTCTGGTTGGTCGGGAGCGATATAGTTTTCCCAGAGGATATCGCGATCAAAATCTGTCTCGGCCAGAACCACTGCGCGACCCGGTCTACCCTGCGTGGCCAGACCCAACCGTCCGGCGCGACCGGTCATGTTGTCGAATTCCGAACGTGTCACTGGCACCAGCGATGGTCCCCCGCCGTATTCACCGGAGTCATATTTGACCGTTTCCAGATAGACCGTATCAGCCGGGAGGTTGACCCCCATAGCCAGCGTGGTGGTCGAAAAGATCGCTCGGACCTCTTTGTCAAGAAACGCCTGCTCGACAATGGCTCGCTGGCGGCTGGACAGATCGGAATTGTGAAAGGCCACTCCTCGACTCAGTGCTTGTTTCAGCGAGCGAATAAGAAATGATGGTTCTTCTTCATCGAGCGCCTGAAGCGCTTTGGAAGCTGCCGGCCAGTTGATCGCGGCGGCTAACCGAAAAGCAGCATCGACAGTTTCTCGACGTGATTTCAAAAACACTAATGTGGAACCATCGTCTTTTTTTAGAGCGCGGATAAACCCGGCCATCGGTTCTTCGCCCATTTCAGTCTGCTCACACGGTTCGCTGCCATCCAGCCCGGAATTGTAGAAACGATAGCGGAAGGATCCCTCGGCTGCCACGCCGCGGATCAGGTCAATCGGGCGACTGGTCTCTTCGATCAGATC
>DAOUUR010000293.1 GCA_030668045.1 bacterium | reverse complement strand
TACTGATGAGCTATATTCTGTCGTGACGATCTCTCCGCGGTGCATAGTTGGCAAGAAGCTTACACCGGAGATATAATGACAACCAAAACAAATACTGACACCACAGCCTTTGATGAGATTGTTGAGGCTCGAATCAAGAAGATCCGTGAAACCCTTCACCGGAAAGCGGAGGAATACGCAATTGACGGCAATCAATACCACAACTTTGATGTTGCCGCCAGGCTCCTTAAGCAGACCCCTGAGCAGGCGTTGCGTGGTATGATGGCAAAGCACCTTGTATCGGTGTTTGACCTGATAGAAGCTACGTGCGTGACACCTGAGCGGATTGACGCAAAGATCGGCGACACAATAAACTACCTGATCTTGCTTGAAGGAGTCCTATTACGAGATAAACACCTCATCGATGAGTTGTGTAATAATCATGTATGAATTTAAACCAATTGAAGGAGAGATCCTTGATGCTCCATATACCCGTTTCTTGGAATTATGCACAGAGTGGCTTAAGGATACTCGTAATGGTATCCCGCTTGAGCTTGATAGCCCGCTTGACTGTCCAGTGCATAAATGGGTGGTTGCAAATCGGGCGAAATGCAAGAATAAAACCGTGCCAAACACTGAGAAATGCCCGATTTGCGGGAGCTATATGTGCCCAGACTGTGGTAATCACATGGTGGATGTGTTGTCTCGGGTGACTGGGTATCTACAGGTTGTTTCTGGCTGGAATGTCGCGAAGAAGCAGGAATTTGAGGATCGGAAACGGTATAAAGTTGCGGGAGATATGATATAAATGACAAGCAAAACAAAGCAGAAGGAGGACCGTGCCAAGATTGTTGTTGGTAAGAAGTACCGGAACAAGCACACAGGGATTGTGTGTAGGGTTAGCCACAAAGCGTTCTACAACATTGCGTATCATGAGGTAACTGAGTCAATCAATCGTTATCCACAGTATTGCCACTATAAGATCTTCCAGAAATACTGGGAGCCATGTGACGAGATAAACACTCCATCGATGAGGTGATAAGTTTATATATCATCAACGTCAACGTTAACATACCATGAAACGAATTAACGTGATGGTCAATGATGATGCGAAAGACGTTCTCATTGACTACAAGACGTGGCATAGCTACAAAACACTCGATGAGGCGCAAGAAGCATTCCTAATTGAGTTTAAAGGTGTAAGCACCTATAAAGGAAATTGGATTAAGAATCACAGAGGATGCGGTGGTCTTGTCCGGTACATAGAGAACATGGATCCAAGCACGCCGCAGGTATTTGACATGGAATGCCTAAAATGTGGTGAGCTGGTTAGTAATGAAGATATTGTATGTGGACATGGCAAAAATGACAACATTCGATGAGTTTGCATCGACGTTGCGAGAGCATGTCGCTGAAATGGTGGAAGACGATAACGACCTGTTCGTTGTTGATCTCGACAAGGATGCTCTATGGGATACGTATCTAGGTAGTTATCCAGAAGGAACGAACCCGCTGTTTCGAGAGCGAACCAACCACGACTGCTCTGCGTGCAGGCAGTTTGTCAAGGCATTCGGGAACGTTGTCTTGATAAAGGATGGTAATGTAACAACGATTTGGGACTTCGATACAGGCGATGCGACATACGATCTGGTAGTTGAAGCAATGGATGTGCATGTTAAGTCGTCACCTGTCGATGGAACATTCGTTTCTGATACGGCGAAGATCGGAACCGAGAAAAACCACGAGCGGCGTGATGACGGGACGGTTCTCACATGGAGACATTTTTACGCGGAAGTGCCGGAGAGGTTTGTGGCACCTCGTAAGAATTTGGGCACCGTTCGCGGAGAAGCCAAAGCTCAAAGGGACGTTTTTAAGCGGTCACTTGACGAAATATCGGAGGATGCGACTCTTTCGATCCTTGAACTGATCGCTCAAAACTCGCTGTACAAGGGAGAGGAATGGAAAGGCGTTCTGGAGGCGTTTCTGACGCACCAGCGAGCTTATGCGGTTCTCTCTCAAGCAGAACAAGAACTGTACGCATGGGAGCAATCCGCCAAAGCTGGCGCAGTGGTTGGGAAAATCCGCAACCACTCAATTGGAACGCCCCTGGTTGATATTTCCAACGGTGTTGATCTCGATTCTGCTGTGCGAAAGTACGAGGCGATAGTTGCACCAAGCAACTACAAGCGCCCAAAGGCAATCTTCACGAAGAAGATGCTTAAAGACGCAGAAGAAAAAATAACCGAACTTGGCTATCTACCTTCACTCGGTCGCCGACACGCAACACTTGATGACATAACTGTGAACAATATCCTGTTTGCAAACCGGGATGTCGTCAAAACGCTTGGCGGAGAAAACATCTTTTCGGAGATGTCCCGCGAGGTCGGGGTCTCCCCGAAGAACTTCGAGCGTGTAGAGGAAGTTTCGATGGCAGTATTCGTAGATGACATTCTTCCTCACGCACAGAGCGTTGAAGTTCTACTTGAGAACAAGCAAGCAGGGAATTTGGTGTCATTGATCGCTTCAGAGAATCGAGACACACCAACTATGTTCAAATGGAATAATCCATTTTCGTGGGCATACGCCGGGAACATCACGGATTCTATGAAGGAGCGTGTGAAGGCACTTGGAGGTGATGTTTCGGGAGTTCTCCGGTTCTCAATCCAGTGGAACGAGAACAGAGACAATCCAGACGATCTCGACGCACATTGCATCGAGCCTGGAGGGCATGAAATCTTCTTTGAGAACAAGAGGCAAGTGCATCGCTCATCGGGGGTGCTGGATGTCGATATCATCCGCCCGGATACGGATACCTCCGACGGCATAGCGGTGGAGAACATCACTTGGTCTGATCTGTGTAGTATGCCAGATGGGACTTATCGGTTGTTTGTCCACTGCTATAGTCATCGAGGTGGACGATCTGGGTTCTCTGCTGAAGTGGAATTTAACGGGCAAATACATTCGTTTGCCTACAATCAGCCACTTCGGCAAAAGGAGGATGTTCAAGTCGCGGAGGTCACTCTTAACGAAGGGCAGTTCTCGATCAAGGAGATGATCCCGTCCAGTGTATCATCCCGCGAGATTTGGGGGCTTGCGACCAACCAGTTCCATCCAGTGTCGGTGATTATGATGTCGCCGAACTACTGGGATGGACAGGATGGCATTGGAAACCGGCATTTCTTCTTTATGCTGAAGGATTGCCTAAACCCCGAGTCACCGAATGGATTCTTTAATGAGTATTTGAAGAACAAGCTGATTTCCCATAAGCGGGTATTTGAAGCTCTTGGCGGAAAGATGCGCGTCGCTCCGTCTGATGACCAATTGTCTGGCGTTGGATTCAGCTCAACACAGAGAAACACCCTTGTGATCAGGGTTACAGGTCACATCAACCGTACTATCAAAGTAACGATATAACAGGAGATAAGAACATGACAACAGAAACAACCATATTCGAGGATGCGAGCAGACAGAAGACCAGATTCCCATACAAGGGAATGTGTACCGTAGAAGACCTGTGGGACTTGACCGTATGGGAATTGGATAATATTTTCAAGTCCCTGAATGCGAAGCTCAAGGCAAATCAGGATGAGAGTCTTCTCGACCAAAGGGGTGAGGTATCATCCGAACTCGAGCTGCAGGTAGCTATAATCCGCCACATCGTGGAGGTCAAGCAGAACGATTCCGCCATCGCCGAACAGGAAGCCGCACGGAGACAGAAGAAGGACCGGATACTGTCCATCCTTGCAGACAAGCAAGACGCAGGTCTTGCGGCGATGTCAGAAGAGGAATTATTTGGAATGCTGGAGGGTTTATAGGCGGGATATTCCCGCTTATTCTTTTTTCATGCTGTCGGACTGTTATGAGGATCGAGCCAAATTCAAAGTCACCGACCCCGCAATGAATTGTAGGGCATGATGGCGAGTTCGTCGCGGAGGTGAAATGTCAAAACCAACATTGCTTGATTTGTTCTGTGGGGCTGGTGGTGCGGCAATGGGCTATCATCAAGCGGGGTTTAAAG
>DAOUUR010000004.1 GCA_030668045.1 bacterium | reverse complement strand
TCGAGCTGATGAAGCGACACGAAGGCGAGACGGCCTCAATCAACGGAGCCACTCAGATTCGAGCTGGCGTACTGCGACCCGAAGTAGTCATACCGGCCGTCGGCGAACAGCAGGCAATCAAAGAAGGAGCTTCTTCTGACATAAAGGGACTGGTAGCCGGAACGCCCATTCGCGTTATTCGGCATCCGTATTTTGGACGCCTCGGTACCGTAACCGGCCTGCCTTCACCTTTGCAGAAACTTGAGTCGGAATCGATGGCGCGTGTACTTGAAGTTGAGTTTGACTCTGGCGAGAAAGCTATCGTCCCCCGTGCCAACGTAGAAATGATCGAAGACTAACCCTTCCTATAGATCAGACCAAACGAAAAAACCTTCCGCCTGATGACGGAAGGTTTTTCTTATGTCTCTATACAATTGCTTGTTACATGCTGTCAACCGGAGCCTCGGCTGGTTCTACCGGGACCGCTTCGATCTCCGCCGAATCCAGCCTGGTTGAATCCATCACCTCGGCCTGTTTGGCCTTCTGAGAGTCCGTATCGGTTTGCTCCTGTTTCTGACCACACCCTACCGTCAGCACAATCATCAGGGCGACGATCAGTACCAGTGACATCAATCTCTTCATGTTATCTCCTTTTCAAACTGGTTCAAATCAAAACTCGGCGCAAGAAGGCATTCCTGCTCGGAGACGTCAAATAAAAAATCAACCCCATATAGTACCGGCACCAGTGATCCGGCCTGTTTTAGTTGACGGTGCAAGGTGGTGCCGGTAAGTTGTATAACTTATGAGAAGTATATTCGTATGGATTGTTGTTCAATTGTAACTTTTAGCTGAGAAGAGTGTAAGAGCCATTATGGACTATGCTATCGTAGCCAGCATCTTTTCCGGATCGATCTGGGAGATCGTCGCTCACACATCTGCTTTCGGAGCTTTTATTCTGTTTGTCTTGTCGTTCATGTCGTTTTTTTCGTGGGTGATTATCTTCGGCAAATGGCGACAGTTCTCAGCAGTAGAAAAAGCCAACGCTGCCTTCATGCATCACTTCAAGCGGTCGCGATCCCTCGCCGATGCTCTGGGGCAGGCGAAATCACAGGCCAGTTCGCCGATGGCGCAGATTTTCCTAGCCGGGTACAACGAATTGGAAGAGTTGAAGGAATCGCGCAATCAGGGCGGAGTGCTCCAGGAAACACAGAAGCCACTGCAACTTGATGATTTCGAAATTGTCGAAATGGCAATGGAGAAAACTCTGTCCGACCAGATCACCAATATCGAGAAGCGCGTTATTTTCCTGGCTTCGACCGCCAACTCAGCCCCATTCCTTGGCCTGCTTGGTACGGTTGTAGGCATAATGGACTCATTCTGGGCCATCGGCGAGCGCGGATCGGCCTCATTAGCGGTAGTAGCACCGGGTATTGCCGAAGCTCTTCTGGCCACAATTGTCGGGCTGGGTGCAGCTATCCCCGCCGTTATCGCCTACAACTGGGCCAACAACAAGCTTAAATTCATCAACGAATTTGCCAACAGTTTCATCCTTTCATTTGTCTCCCGCGCCCGTAAAGAGGCCCGATAATGCGACGTCCACGCCGACACGAATACAAGGCGATGGCTGATATCAATATTGCCAATCTTGTTGACGTGGTCCTGGTCCTCTTGATCATTTTCATGATATCAGCGCCTTTGCTGCAATCGGGTATCGAGGTTGACCTGCCAAAAACAAAAGCGGCGGTGATGGAAGAAGAAACCGAGGGCGTTGTAATAACTATAGACAAAAAAGGCGGCATCTACGTCAACGACGTCTGGGCGCGGATAGAGAACCTGGAGACGGCGGTTGAAAAAGAAATCGTCGCCAAGGGTACATCATCGGTTTACCTGCGCGGTGACTCGGCGGTCGCTTATGGTACGGCTATCAATGTTATCGGCCGGCTCAAAGCGATAGGCATTGAAAGTATCGGCCTGGTGACTGGCCACGAGGAAGAAAAGAAATCTACCCAACGCCGTCGCTGACCAACAGCGGGAACACTAAGTAACGGTCTGTGGCCATGAAGCTCGAACTTATTCTCTCACTCTTACTGCATCTGCTGATAATACTAACCACCGTAATATCAGCGCCCTTCCAGTCAGCGAAAAAGGATTTCGGGGAAGTTATCAGAGTATCAATCACAGCCCCCTCCGAGTTGCCTTCGTCCCAGCCGGAACCGCTGCCGCCGATCCCGGTCCCCTCACCGGTGTTCGACGAGCCACTCGATATACCAATAAGCGATCCCGCCGTCGCCAAGCCTGTCAAGGTCGAACAAAAAGAAAAACCAAAAGAGAAAAAGACTGTCCGCCGTGCGCAGGCGGAAACAACCGCCGAGCCGGAGCAGGTAGAAATTCCCGGCACCGGTTCGGGCACACCGTTTGGGGGAGCAAAAATCGACAATGCGTCATTTGATTACCCATACTGGTTTCGACAGGCGTTTAATAAATTGTCCCAATCGTTCCGTAACCCCATCGCGTTTGATGGCACCCTCGTCTGCACCATTTACTTTCAGGTCATCAAGTCAGGCCGAGTAGTCGATGCGCGTGTTGAGGAATCTTCAGGCATCTCGGCTTTCGACGATGCCTGCCTGGCGGCGGTAGAACGTTCGGCGCCATTTCCGCCATTGCCACGCGAGTTCACTGATGAGATTATCGGGATCACGGTCCCGTTCACCAATCGATAAGGATATGCCATGCCGAGATGGAAAGCTCTGCTTCTTTCACTGTTCCTGTTGACGACTGCAACCACTGCATCAGCTCAATGGGACGATGTTCGTAACGTTTACTTCGATACTATCGGCACCGCTTTTCGGGCAACCCCTATCGGCATTGACGAGATGAAATACGTCGGTAGCGAGTACATCACGCGCAACGATTCGGTCCTCATGCGTTACACCACGGCGATCGTTCAGAACGATATTGATTTCCACGCCGACTTTGAGTTTATCCCAATCGACAGCTTCTACATGAAAACCTACGAGATCAAAGAACTCGACCGTCTCGGCTGGAGCCGCCTCGGTGCCGACTTGTTGGTCACACTTGATGCTGAGTTCCCGGCAAAGAAACTGCGGATTCGCTGGCGTCTGTTTGATACCGCTCGCAACCGTCAGGAAGCTGCCGGCAAAGTTGAACGCAACAAGGACGATTGGCGTTATCTCGGCCATGAGATTGCCAACGATATAGTCCGAACGCTTACCGGCGATGATGGCATATTCCATTCAAAGATCTGTTTTGTGCGGGAACGGTCCGGTGTCAAAGAACTCTATATTGCCGACTACGATGGCGCCAACGAACGCAAACTGACCGAAACCGGAAGTATCAACCTCTCCCCCACTTTTTCACCCGATGGCAAAGAGATATTTTTTACCAGCTACCTCGATGGTGATCCACACCTCTATCGTGTAAATACGCGGAGCGGCAAGATCAGCGAAGCGGCCAGTTTTCCGGGCATTGTTGCCGCACCTGCTATCTCACCCGATGGTGACAAGATCGCCTGCGTCCTCTCCAGAGATGGTAACTCCGAAATCTATGTTCTCGATCTCAAGGGGCAGATCATCAAACGCCTGACCCGACATCGCGCCATCGACTCTTCGCCGACCTGGTCACCCGACGGGCAGCATCTCGCCTTCTCTTCGGACCGTAGCGGCTCACCGCAAGTCTATATTATGGACTCCGATGGCCTGAACCTGCACCGGCTTACCTATCAGGGACGGTACAACGACTCGCCGGTCTGGTCGCAACATGGTGACAGGATCACGTTTGTCAGCCGTACCAAATATGGACGCTTTGACCTGGCCTCGATCCGTGTCGATGGCACCGACTACCGGGTGATGACGGAGGTCGGCCAGAACGAGAATCCGCATTTTTCGCCCGATGGTAAACACATCATATTCTCATCGAACCGTCTCGGCCCCAGAGATATCTTCACCATGGATATCAACGGCCGCAACCAGCACCGCCTCACACGGAGCGGCGGCAACTCCAACCCGGTCTGGGGTCCGCTTGAGTAGGGCAAAATGTTTTATGGGCGCTTGCGCGACTGGTCAGGGTACAAACTCTCGGTAATGAGAAAATGTCGCTATACGGCTTTTTTAGTTTGACGGATTGAGGACTGTCGGGTAGATTGACTCGACTTAGATGTGAGATTCAGGACTTATTTAATCTGTTTGAAGGGATAGAAAAATGAGAAAACAGACTTTTTTGCTGCTCTTCGGTTTAATCGCATTGGCACTCATGTTGAGTGCGGGATGCGGCTCGAAACCTGAGCCGGTCGAAGAAGCGCCGCCGGTTGTTGTCGAACCTGAGCCGGAACCAGAACCAGAACCGCCACCACCACCACCGCCGCCACCGCCGAAACTCAAGGCGAGTCAGCTTCAGACCGTATATTTCGACCTTGATAAGTTCGATCTCCGCGATGACACCAAGGCGAGTCTCAGCGCCAATTATGAGTTGCTGAGTGAGTTTGCCGATGCTATCATCAAGATCGAAGGTCACTGCGATGAACGCGGCACTGTCGAGTACAACCTTTCACTTGGCGAGAAACGGGCCAAGGCTGTAATGGATTACATAACCGGGCTCGGCATTGGTGCCGCACGGTTGTCGGTCATCAGTTACGGCAAGGAACGTCCGGTGGATTCGGGCAGTAACGAAGATGCCTGGTCCAAAAACAGAAGGTGTGAATTCCGGATAATCTCGCAGTAACAATACGGGTATAAAGAGTATGATGACCCGCACGAAGATTGCCATAACCGCCACATCTGCTGTGGCGGTTATCTTTTTAGGCAGTATGATGACCGGATGCGTCCTGCCGCGACATATTGAGGAACTCAAAGTCGAGATACGCGATGTAGAGACGCAAAATGAGCAGACGCAGGAGATGATTGCCCGGCTGGACTCTGTGATTACCAACGGAGAAGAAGCCAACACTCGCCTGCGAAACGATATTTCCACAACCGTCAGCCAGCTCCAGCGCCAGATTGATATTCTCCTTGAGAACTACAACGATCTGATGCAGAAGCTGGACGAGATCAGCCGCAGCCGGGGTATTATCAAATCCTCACCCGGCTCCCAGACGCAGACCCAAACTCCGGCTACACCCCCGCCGGTTGTTCAACCGGAACCGAGTATTGATTGCGGTCTGGCGTACGACGATGCTTTCATTCTGGTCCGACGCGGTGAGTATCAGACCGCTATCAATGGATTCAACGCCTATTTGAATGATTGTCAAGGGCATGAGTCGATCGAGAATGCGTACTACTGGATCGGTGAGTGTTATTACTCGATGGAGAAATACACCGAGGCGATATCGCAGTTTGATCTGCTGATAGGCCAATTCCAGAACTCGCCCAATATCGCGCGCGCCATGTACAAGCTGGGACGTTCGTATCAGGAGATGGGCCGGAAGGATCAGGCCAAAAGCACCTTCCAGAAGATTGTCGATGATCACCCCGGATCGTTCGAGGCCCAGCAGGCGGCCGATCGTATCAAAGATTTGAAATGATCGCCCGAGCACCAAAGCTGCAAGTCAGTACCCCGATCGAGCCCACCCGGCCCGGTCGGGGTTTTTATCAACTGGAAGAAGAGGCGCTCTATGTGCAGGTGGGGCCATTTACCGGGCGACGGCGGTTCTTTTCTTACCTCGAATCAGAGCATGTCCGGTTTGATATCGACCGTCATGGCCGCTTGATATTTATCGAGATCGACCTGCCCCGCCGACGCTGGCGCGTTGACACCACTGTAACCAGACCGAGAGTTGTACGGGCAGCCGATATCCGTTGGCTTGATTTTCGGAAAAGTATCGGCGATCCACAAGTGTTGACCAATATGCTGCAAACCGAACTGATGCTTATTTTCTCAGACGCTCCCTTTACTCACAATTTCTATCTGGCTGACTCGGTGATAGCGATGGTTGCCGATGAGAATCAGCTTGCCGCGATCTGGGTTGGCGATATCACAGATGATCTGGCCGGCTTGGGACTGGCATCGTTCCGCAGAGATATGCGCCACACGCCCGGTTTGTCGCTGCTGGAAATGAGGGTTTGAGCAGATTCATTGTCGAAACCTCGCCCCGGTCGAAGATGCGCCGCGGTGTGCAAGCCGATGGCTCAGGGGTTTCGACCTACTTGTCTAACTTTCGGTCAGTCGTTTCTTGTTCGAATCGACGCAGATTGAAAGACTCCATGTGCCAGCCGGAGTCCACTTGGTCAAAATACCATTCCTTCTCCTGAGCAGACATCATATCCCTATTCACCATAGGAACAAGTTGCCGCCCGTCTTCAAGGGATATCCAGTATCCATTGTAACCTCCGAATACCTTTCGAAGCGAGTCAATCGTGATCGTACCTTCGTTTGGACAGAAAATCTCCCTCATCCAGATGTCACCCGAGTAGTCGAAGTAGACGACACAGTCGAAGCAATGGTTGGTTTCCGCTGCAATTAGGCACTCTATGAACACGCCACCGTCACGATGTCCGGCCCAGATAGCTGTAGCCGGTACTTTTGCTGGCCGTTCGGGAGGAACAATCGGTGTAATGGATTCGTACATCACCACAATTAATACCGGAAGGTAACCGCTGAACCACGATACAGCCAGTAGTGTCACAATCCCCAAGATAATAGCAATTCTCCTGAGGGGCGATTTTCGCCGGGCAATCCGGATCTTTGCGCCAGGTTCTTTTCCGCTTCCACTGTCTAACTTCGTTGCGCTCATGATCGCCTCCTCTGATAAGTTATGCCATCAGTAGTCACACCGCAAGGAAAACAGGCACAGGTGCCCTACAACCCATTAAACCGTTGTCTGATCGAGTCGGCTTTGTTGTTAAACTCAGGACCGGCGATTGCGAGAAAATGTTCGTATGCGTCGCGGGCTTTGCGATGCTGCCCTATCGTTTCGCACAGTTCGCCCTTCGCCAAAAAAGTAACGGCCGAGGTCGGGTCGCACTCGGCAGCGCGGTCATAATCGGCGATAGCTTGATCATAACGTTTCAGGAACTGATAGATCAGCGCCCGGTTGAGCCAGGCGCGGTGCATGGTTGAATCAAGGGCTATAGCCCTTTCCATATCATTGAGGGCCGCTTGCGGGTTGCCTCTCTGCGCAGCGGCAATCGCCCGTCCGCAATAAAGATCGGCGGCGTACTGCGACTCAACCACCATCGTGCGGCTGGTATCGGCGATGGCAAGAAGCGAGTCAACCAGAACATAAGTAAAGACCTTGGCGCCGTTGCCGTTGAGATGGTGATGATCGCGAAATTCGGTCCGGGTATCCATTACCATCGTGCGGTTAAAATCATAGAACGCCACCGCGTGCTCGGCCGCGATCGACTCCAGCAGCGTCGATATCTCGGCATAGTTCGGAATAGCCGCGACAAGTTCAAGTGGCATTGGAACGATTGTAAACAACAACCCGGCACCGCGACCTTTGACCAGATCAATTGAACGGTGCAGATACTCTACCTGCTCTTCGCGGGGAACAATCGGCAGGCCCTCCCCCCAGTAGTCCTTGACATAGATCATCTTCGCCCAGACATAACCGCCGGAAACATATTTTTCATGGGGGACATCTTCCTGTCGGGGTGGGTCATGCGATTCGAACAGTTGCCCGGCATAACGACCAACCAGCGCATTGACCGCCGCTTTGTTGCCAAGTTCAAGGCAGACATCGACCGCCTCGCCGGTAACAGGACGATTGGCCAGCAGATCGAAGTACCCCTCGACACCATCCCGTTCCAGAATCAATGGGTAGACCTCGAGTATCACCAGCTTCGGTCTCAGTTGATCGAGGTATGTCTCCAGCAGATGATAAGTGTTGATCGGCGCCTGCGAATTGGAACCGGTATTGAAACTGCTCCAGCCGAGCCGCGAGATAACATCGGGGTCGAACGACCGGAACGAATGCGAAGAACCGGCAAAGAGGATATCGATATCGCGGAATTGCTCTATCTCTTCAAAGCGCTGAAAAGTATGTCCGAACTTGTGCGGAATTGTGGCATCGCCGATAGCGAGCTGGAAAAAATTGTACTTACCTATCGGGACATTGCTCATCGACATCACCGCTATCAAGTACGACAAGCCAAGTCCACCGGCGAAAAGAATCAACCGCCTCAGGATTGATCCCCGCTTAGAATTGGAAGTAGATGAACTCGGCATGTTCCGAAACTCCAAAAATAATGATGGTGAGGATCAAACCGTAGCACAACCCCCAGCGCAACCAGACCGGTCTGTCGCACAATTGCACGCGCAGGCTGTCTTTTCTCTGGAATAATTCCACGGTGGTTAACAGCACAAGCGAGGCAACCGAGATCGCCAACTCGAACCAACCAATGAAGACGTTGCGAAAATTGAATCCAGCGGCGAGATCAGCGGTCAGGTCGATTGAATTGATCGAGACAATCCTCAAGAGAACGGTCATGGCATCGCCAACCGACTCCGCTCTGAAAAATACCCACGCCAACAGCACCAGATGAAAAGTCAGCGCGATTCGTATCAGTTTGAGGACAAGCGAGTCATCGCTGAACCGGAGCGCAGCAACGAGTTTGTCCCGATATGGTTTGGTGAATCGTGATACCAGAAGAAATGCTCCGTGAAGGGCACCCCAGATCAGAAACGTCCAGTTGGCGCCATGCCAGAACCCGGAAAGGAGAAAGACGATCATGATATTGTATTGCCAGCGCCATTTCGAGACGCGGTTACCACCCAGCGAAATGTAGAGGTAGTCGCGGAACCAGGTTGATAACGAGATATGCCAGCGTTGCCAGAACTGGCCGATTGACTGCGCGAAATACGGACGCCGGAAGTTCACCATCAGGTCGTACCCGAGCACCCGGGCCGCACCGATGGCGATATCGGAATAGCCGGAAAAGTCGCAGTAGATCTGAAAGGCGAAAAGATAGGTTGCGAAAAGCAGAGTCACGCCGCTTTCACCGCCGGGGTTGGAGTAGGCATGATCGACAAAAACGGCAATCCTGTCGGCAATCACCAGTTTCTTGAAAAAGCCCCAAAGCATAAGCTTGATCCCATCGGACACGCGCCCGTAGTCGAATCTGTTCGTCTGTCGCAATTGAGGGATCAGGCGGGTGGAGCGTTCGATTGGACCGGCCACCAGTTGCGGGAAAAAGGCGACATAGAGGGCAAATATCCCCAGGTGCCGCTCCGGTTGCCGGTCGCCTCGGAAGATATCAATTGAGTAGCTCAGGGTCTGGAAAGTATAGAACGAAATAGCAATCGGCAGAACGATATCGAAGGCCAACTCACCATCGAATATATTGAATTGTCCAAGAAGAGCCGTCACCTCGGTGCTGAAGAAGTTCAGATATTTGAACCCAAAAAGCATCCCCAGATTGGAGACTAAGCTGAGGATCAGGTATTTCCGTCGTTTCCGTTTTTCCGGGAGGCGGCCCATACGTAGCCCGGCCAGGTAGTCAATCAGGGTGGAGGCAACAATTAGAATGACGTACTCCGGCTTCCAGCACATATAGAAGTAATAGCTGGCCGCCAGGAGAATAGCCCAGCGATACCTAGCTGCCAGCAGGAAGTAGAGAATGACTACAACCGGAAAAAATACGACGAAATGGAACGAGTTGAACAGCATAAGCTACAAAGGTCCGGGTTATCGCTAAATGGACGCTCCGAGGCTCCCCACCAGCAACAAAAACAATCGGTTCCAGTCTCAGGATTGCCCGCCCAGACCGGTAAAACGGGCCGCCATCCTGCCGATATATTGATAAATGACATCATAATCGGCTGGAGTCCGCAATAGCGATAGCCAGCCATGAGCCGTTTCAACCAGGGGTAAAAAATGATGCAATCGTGGTTCTCCAAAATGACAACCGGCATGATCTATCTTGGGACATTTTGCCTGTCCGTGCTGTCCTTCTTCACCACCTACAAAGGTCTCACTATTCTTCTTGATCCACCCCTGGCCATCATAGGTTCGCTTGGCCTCCAGATAGCTCTGCTCGGCCTGGCCTGGAATCTGATGAGAAGCCGCCAAAGCAAAACCATCCACATGGCAGTATTTATGGTGGCTGCTGCGTTTTCGATCTTTTTCTCTTATGCCAATTTTGATTCATCGTTGAAATCATACACCCGCACCGCGCTGGCTCGTAGTTCGTACGTCGATACCGCCCGCCCGATTCTCACCTCATACGCCCAAGCCGCCAAAGAAGCCTTGGTTAAGGGGAGCTACCAGACCGACCGGCTCTCCAAGCTGGCCGAACTGGAGGAGAAAAAAGGCTGGGCCACTATTGTTGATGAAGGAAGTGACGATGCCTATGTGCAGTCAGTACTCGAAGGTGCCCGTCGCACGGTGAAGTCGTGGAAGGAAAATGAAGGCACTGATTACCGTCAGGGTGGCGGTAAGGGGATTATCCTCAACTACATTGAGAGTCACATCGCGTTATCCATACAGAACGTCCGGCAGGTGGAAGAATACAGCGTGCTGCTTGATTCGTTATTGCTCGCTTTTGGAACCGATGATGCGGTCGATAATCAATACGCACTGGTCAATCAGGCGTGGGTGGCATTCCCCACCAGTCAGATAGCTGCGTTGACCTCGGCTCAGCCCGATATTGCTCCCCCGCCAAACCCAAGCAACTTTGTGGAGCTTCCCGAAAGCCGCCAGCAAGCCTTTCAGCTTGTGATCGAAGACCTGATCACTATGGACTACCTTGCTTTCTTCTCGCTCCTTCTGGCGTTCGCCATTGACTTTATTGTCATCGTCATGGCCTTTGCCGGTAGCCTGCGGATGGATGATTCCAGCGCACTTTTCGACAGAGTTCGGCAGGAAGCATCCCGCCAGATCAAACGCATGTCTCTGGACAATTCAGATGCCATCACCCAGACGCTCGGCAAGAATCTTGATCGTTTCAAGGTTGCCGGTCGGTACGATCTTGATGTTGACCGTTTTTTCGGAGAGCACCGTCAGTCAAGAAAAGAAGCGCGGATTACGCTGCGACGTGGATCCGAACTGATCGAGGATGATTCGGTAACGGAAGTCGAGAACGAACGTCCGAGTGAACATTCGTTGACAGAACTGTAGCATACAACTGTGATCGGTGGCTATTCGTTGCGTGGTTGTGTCGGCAGTTTCAAATCATAAAGTCCAACAACACCACTTACTGAATCGTCGGGACTGTAATCAAGTGTCTCGCCAAATAGCTTGCGCTTTAGCACCTCCCCCGAAGCTCCGGTGACGAGAAATTCGGCTGGGTGCACAAAAACAATCGGCACCTTTCCCTCTTTTGAACGCTCGGCCACCATCTGATCGTTCTCCTCGCCAAATCCCCCTCCGGCCGGGCAGAAGATTATCTCTGCGCCGTTGGCCACCAACTCTTTGATCGCCTCGGGTTCACGACGGTCCGAACAGATCATCATGCCAACTTTGAGCCCACTTTCGTGGCCCAACTCTGTATCAAATGTCGGAAAAGAATCGCCGGCTGAGTACAGGTCAGTCTCGGTGGGCCAAAGGGATTTCTTGCGGTAGGTTCCGATATGTAAGCCGTCAGGTCCGATCAATGCCACCGAGTTGTAGATGCGGTCGTTGTCACGTTCGGTAACCGCGGCAACAATATAAATATCAAGTTCGTCAGCCAGAAACCGCAGGCGCACGAAACCATCTCCATCCGGAATCGGTTCGGCCAACAGATGAAACTGCTCCGGTGTCATCGCTGCATCTCTAACGCTGTAGCCATCAAGAAAACTCTCGGCGGTGCAAACGACATCGGCCCCCTTCTCGGCTGCTTCGCGAATGAGTGGCTCGATTCGTGCGAAATTCTCTACCCGATCTCCCGGCACCCACTTCAGGACGATCCCTGCCACACGGACGGTGCGAAGATCGCCACTCGTCTCCGACTTGCCGCACGCCATCAGTATGCCACAGACCAACAGGGTACTGAGAACTATCATCGTGAGACACTGTCTCGCCGCACTAATATTCATCATTTTCATCCCTGGCAACTCCATATCAATTAGCATCGTCAACATATCACACTGTAGGAACGCACGCAAGAATCTTCATATCGCCACATCGTCATTGACAAGTCGTGCATCTGCATCTTATCATGAGCTAAGATGCAGATAGTTACTGCCGATAATATTAGCAATATGAACCTGGCACGATATCTTACAGAAGAGCGCATTAAGCTCGAGTTGGAAACGGTGATCGAACCGTGCGAAGAGGGAGCGTCCATTGCAAAGTGGCGTGAGGAGGGAAAGGAACGTCTTCTCGGCGAACTGGTTACCATTCTTCACAACGGTGTTCATGTCGGGAACACAAAAAAACTTCTGACCGATTTCGTTAATCGCGAACGGAAAGCTACGACCGGCCTGGGGCACGGGGTAGCGATTCCGCATATTCGTTCGCTGCAGGCCAAAGATTTTATGATCGCGTTTGCGCGTTCGACACCGGGATATGATTTCGACTCACTCGACAAAGAACCAACTCATCTCTTTTTTGTGATGGCCGCCCCACCGTACGACGACACCTTCTACTTGAGAGCTTTCAAGACGCTGGCAGAGATGCTGCAATACGAATCATTTCGCAAGGAGCTGATGCAGGTAGAAAGCCCCGGCGAGATCATCCGCGCTATCCGTGCCGCCTGTTAGTCCCATCAGCGCACGCCTCCACACCGATAGCCAAGCACCAATGCAGAAACGGTCCGCTGTGTTGTACGCTCATCGTTTTATCATCTCAAGGGCAGTCGGGAGGCAGGGGACCTGATGGAATACCAAAAAGGTAATCAACGAGATAGGTTATATCAGAGATATTGACACTACCATCGGTGTCCCCATTGACGTTACCCTCCTCCAAGCAGACCGGTTGCGGTCCCAGAGGAATTCCAAAGAGATAACTCACGAGATAAGTAACGTCCGAGATATTAGTCTCGTCACTCTCATCGCCGTTGGCGTTCCCGCGCTTACCAAGACAGCATTGATCCAGAGCCACTGAGAATGAAAATGTCTGAGATGACCAGGTATTGGCCCCGCCCAAATCGCTGGCCAGCACTTTCCAGTAATATGTACTGCCGATGGTGAGAGGATATGTAACAGTTCGGAAAGTATCCACCAGATCGGCAGTAGACTCATACGAACTAAAGGTCGGATTTTCCGAAGTCAGCAGTGTGTAGGTCAGGATATCGTTTGGATCAGGGTCCTCAGCAGCAAGCCAGGTCAGTCGTGGATACTGACCGAAGGCGAAGCCACCGTTGACGGGCGATAGCAGATCGAATGCCAGAGGGGCCTGGTTGACAGCGTTAACATAGAACATCGATGCCTCAGTGTAATCGGAATATTCAAAACCATCAAAACAACGCACCCGCCAAAAATACTGCTGGTCCTCAATGAGAGGGACATCGACCGTCCATCGCACCGGCGAGGCATGGGGAACCTCTGTTGCCGATGCCACCAAAATGGTCAGCGCTTCGTCAGAATATACTTCGAAAACATATGTGAGGTCGTCGCCATCGGAATCGGTGCCAAAACTGTTGCGCAATTCAGGGGTAGCCGTAGTTACCTGTTCGCCACCTGTTGGCACGCCAAGTATTCCCATCACTGGTGGCATATTCATGTGAAACGCCAGGACTCCCTTCTCAGACCAGGACTCCCCATTGTTGACATGCAGGTGGAAGTAGTAATCGTTTCCATCCTCAAGTGGGACACCGTCAAAGACAACCGACACTTCATCACCACTTACCACTCCCGGCGCCCAGATATTATCGCTGTTATGACATCGAGTTCCGGTCCCGACGGCCACTTCGTATTCAATAATGGAGTTGGCGGTAGTATCGACAACGGACCAAAGGAATGTTGGCACGTGACCGAGGACATTTGTGTTGGTTTCGCCGACGATGTCAATCGATGCAAACGATGGGTTGATTGATTCGGAAGACGGGTAGAAGAATTCTATCACTCGCTCGAACACTGTGTCGGTAGGCGAATACCCTTTGAATTCAAATACGTCGGTGAGAGCCTCAATGCCGAAACTGAAAAGGACAAGTTTGTAAGTACCTTGATAGGAGACCCCCACTGTGCCTCCCCCGTTACCCAGATCAAAATCGGCCACGCTGCCGTTAATCGGACTAACTACCTGCACCTCAGTCTGGTTGTTATCCGTATCGTAGCGGATTTCAATACCATCACCAATCGGTGTCCCCGGCTGACCGTCCATGCGATAGTAACCAAAAGTGCTGTCATACTCCACACGAAAATAGTCATTTAGAAAAGCTTGATTGAGAACATCGAGTTGACCGACTAACGACTGTCCGGTCAGAAACAGATTGCCGCCATTATCCAGAAACGAGGTAAGAGCAGTAACGTCCGAAGAAGAGAAAATGTCTGGCCGGGCATCGCCGATGATCCACATGACCGTGCCATAGGCGTTTAGATCGCCAGCCGACGGAACCCCCAATGTTGATTTGTCCCAGACATCATAAGGTGTTCGTCGAGCCAGAAACCGGCTGGTCAAGACCGTTTGATAATCGCCGCCGTCGTCATCATCAACAACCAGGACATCGGTGCTGCCTACGTTCAGTTCGAATCCGAAAACACGTGTATCGAAACCATTATCCGAAAAGACCTCAAGATAGAACGAATCAACGCAGGGAGAGAAATCCGCAGGAACAGTGAAATTCAGAAGCTGACTCGAATTGTCCCCGGTACCACCTTCTCCGGTTATGCTACCTATATTCACCTGAGACACGCCGAAGGTTATGTCGTTATTATCGCATGAGAGGGTTCCAGTGACGTTGTACGCATTTGCCCAGAGATTGGTGAGTCCAAACTCAAGCGTTATCGTTTCGCCGGCATCCACAACACCGTCGCCGTTCCCCATCGTCGCATCAGAGAAGTCAAAACTTGCCAGCTGGAAATATGGACGGGAGTATACTATGTCAAGGTTGGCCGTCATGACCGAATCCGATGCCGATATGTTCCACACGGCAACCTTGGTCAGGGAACCGTCGTGGGCTTTTGTATTCGGATTCGACAGGTCGGTAAATTCTGTCTTGGTGGAGGTTGACCAGATATCGGAGCCATCACCATCGTTGTATCCCGCCTCCAACTGCAGAAGACCATCAGCCTGCTCAATTGCCACCAGGTAGTCCGGTTCGTTGCTGTTACCCCAGAAATTCTCATTGATATGAAGAATAAGCAGACCATCGCCAGGAATCGCATAATCGTAACCATACCGTTGCCGATTCGAAATCAGGAAGTATTCAGCGCCCGGGGTGCCATTCCTCCATATCTTATAAGTAACCGGGTTGTGATTGGTCGCTGGAAACTCAATCTCGGTCATGTTGCCGATCACATTGATGGGGTTTATAAAACCTACTCTCGACTTACACCAGGCATCCATAAAAGCGGGAAAACGACCGCCGCCATTCCACGACCCGCCGGACATCAGCGACCAGTCGCCCGTACCTGAGGATGAATAGTCGGTGTCATATAAGTCCGGCAACCCGAGAAAATGTCCATATTCATGAGCAAAGACGCCCATAGTGCTCAGACCGTTGGGAGAGGAACTCTGTTCCTCCGGCTCCATCGTGTACTCAGAAATGGAAATCCCGTCCAGGGTTAAAGCGCCCGCTAACGCCCATTTGTGCGAATGTATTTCGTTGACGTTGCCACTTGATTCGTAGCCAGTACCTGCATGGACTATAAACACGCCGTCGAGACTGCCGTTATTATCATTGTCGTAGTCGGAATAATCGACATCGGGATCAGCAGCCAGGATAGCATCCCTGGCCAACCCCTGAGCGTTTTGGGGGTAATCTCCAAAACCACGCTGACCATCAACGTAGTAGGCGTAGGTCTGGGGCATCCGATACCAGCCGACAACATCTCCCTGCATGATAAAAGTTCCGAATGAGTTCTCGACATAGAATTCAGCAGCCGAGTAGTGTGAATCGCTCGAATCAATCGAGAATATCAGGTTGTCGAAATCAACTGGCTGACCGAAGATATATCCACCACTGGCAACGTTATCGGAGAAATCAACCAGGATCAAAAGAGCTCTAAACGTGTCCACCTCAGCGGCGCTGAAATCGGTCGGTGCAGCAAACTTGCCCTCTTCGCCCCAGAACGTTCCAGTCGAAGAGTTCAGCCCGCGCGCTTCGGCATCAAGTCTCTGGGCAATCATCTTTTCGAGTTGGCCGGATTCTTTCAGTTGCTGGATGACTTCCTGCGTTGGCGGCATAGCCATAGTAGATTGATAATGTCCTCCGCAAAAGAAAATGACCGCAACGAGAATGAGTCTGGTTTTGAGACCGAGGATAACTGGTTGAGCTTGCATCAATGTGATACCTCCGAAAATGGCTCCAGAAATGGGGCCGATAACAGAACCTGGCGGGACACTCACAATTTACCCTCTATGGCTGATATGTCAATGGGAATTTCCGGGATGATTAACCAGTGTGCAAAAATGGGTCGATAATGACCAACCTGCTCAGATCACGGGGAATCGGTCTGATTCTGATGAAGGCGTTTAATTCCGAGGCTTTGCTCCGGTCGATAACACGGAAATCGCCACCTCCGGCAGATATCTGAAAGTGAGAATCAAGACAAATCGCGACATGGGTGGCAACAGCATTGACTCCGGTCGTACCGAAGAAAAATATCAGGCAGCCTCGACTGGGCTGTTCAACACGAACCGATTGGAATTTACGAAACAAACCATCAGCCGTGGCATCATCGTTCTGGCCCATCAGGCCGACTGTCTTTAGGCACTCCACCACCAGGCCGGAGCAGTCGAACCCCGAAGGGTCATCACCGCCCCAGAGATACGGGGTTCCAAGATACGAGAGAGCAGTCTTGATAAACCATTTTCGCGCCAGTACGATCCTGTCCATTCATAACAGCAACGAGTAGCTATCACCATTGATACGATAGGAAAAAACAGTTAAAAATGCAGAATGCGAGGCCGAATCATGCAGCTTGCCCAGGATGCGGAGTCTTTCCGAGTTTCTCGGAGACATAGACACCCAAACTGATCAGGACTGCTCCGAGTACGAGCCACCATTTGATCATTTCGCCAAGAATGAACCAAGCGCCGATCACCGTGAACAGAGGCTCCACATAAAGATACACCCCAACCTCGGCTGCTGTTTGACGCGCCAGACCTTCCGACCACAGCCAGAATGCAACCGCTAAACAAAAAACCCCGAGAAAGAATAGGCTTATCACCGTTTCGGTGCGAAGAATCATAAATTTATCGAGCCCCGAAGTGGCAACAGTATAGGGAATAAATACCAGACCGGCCACGGCGGTCATCCAGAAAGTAGCTACCAGCGGGTGTACTTTTGTTATTAGCTCACGTGTTCCGACCGTATAGAATGCCCACGTCACGCACGAACCGAGGACAATCAAGTCACCACGAGAATTTATCCAACCCAGATTGGCTGAATCTCCGTTGTAGACGAGCGCAAAGACGCCACCGCAGGCTAAGATAAGGCCAAGCCACTGGACACCGGTAAACGCCTCTTTCAGATAAGTCCATGACAGCATCGCGATAAATATTGGGGCGGTTGTAAGAATCCAGGCAGTGTTGGAGGCCGAGGTCTCTTTCATGCCGGTAGCCATCACCCAGAAATGCAAAAACACCATAAACGATGCAAAGGCCAGTTTCCCTTTCATCGCCACCGGCCAGACACGAAGACCTTTGGCTCGGATAATCAGAAACAGAGTCGGCGCTGCCAACAGAAACCGGATTGAGATCATCTCCACCGGCTCAAGTTCCTTCAGGACGATCTTG